>NZ_JBFBJL010000026.1:0-138921 GCF_040686075.1 Streptomyces sp. NPDC086519 | reverse complement strand
GCATCCCCCGCGTATTACGTATAACCTCTCCCGCTAACCGCCCCACCGAAAGGCCCCCATGCCGGCCGGGGTGGCCGGGGCGACCGGAGCGGCCGACGAGCAGTTCATCGTGCTCAAGCCCGGATACGGCCCGCGCGGCGTCACCGAGACCCCGCGCCGTCCGGCCGGGTTCAGCTCTCCCGTCGGTCTCGCGGGCAGTGACCCGGTCCGCGGAACCCGAACCTCACCCGCGCCCGGCAGGAGCGGTACGGACGCCCGTGACAGGGCCGGGCCTGAGGTCGGCCTCGGCGGCGGAGTATGAGGAGGCGAAGGTGAACGCGCGCGCCGACGGACCGTGCGCGCGCAGGTCCGCCAGCCGTGCCAGGGCCTCGCCGGTGGTCGGGAGGTGACCGGCGGGGATCCACCAGAGCACCAGATGCGCCTCGGCGTGCCGCTGGAACCATTCGCGGCGCCGCCGCATCACGTCCAGGTGCTCACTGCGGTAGGTGAAGTCCCACAGCGCCTCCTGGGTCTCCCACACCGTCAGGTTGACGATGACGTCCTCGCCCGCCGGGCGCAGGGCGGTGGCGTCGGCCGCCCCCTGCTCCACGAGCCGCCACACGAAGCCGGGCGCGTCGTCGGCGGCGGCGTTGACCGTGTCGAGCATGTCGACGAACGGTGTCATGCGCGGGTCGTCGAGGGGGAAGCGGAGCGTGGCGACGTTCAGCTGGGCGAGGTGAGCGGCGTACCCGGATGCGGTCATGGCCTCATATCAGCACGCCTCCATTTCTATGTCAATCATCGTTGTTTTTAGAAATCTCCAGCACCACACAGCACTCGCCGGGCCGGGCGTCCATACGGGCCCGGACGGGACCGCCGTCGCCGAGCAGCCCCTCCAGCAGCGCGAGGTTCATGCCGCAGACGAGCGGCGGAAAGCGTTCGGCCACGGCGTGGAAGGGGCAGTTGCGCATACGGACGACAGGTTCCGCCGCCCCGGTCGCCGCGGCGCCCGCCGCGGCGCCCCCGGCATCCCCGCCATCCCCGGCGGCTTCCAGGTGCGGTTCGTAACCGCGGGCCGCGAGCATCTCCATGGCCTCGTCGAGGCCTCGGCAGGGCGCCGCCGAGCCGCGCAGGGCCTCGCCGCGGCGGCGCGCGGCCGCGCAGAGCCCGGCGTCCAGCCCGGCCTGCTCGGCGGCTTCGGCGAGCAGTTCGGCGGCGGTGCGGTAGTCGCGGGCGGGCAGCGACACGAGCCGTTCGCCCCGCGCCCGCGTGTACACCTTGGCGGGCCGGCCCGCCCCCGGCCCGGAGCGCCCGGTGAGGCGGCGGCTGCCGGTGTCGAGCAGTCCGGCCTCGGCCAGCCGGTCCAGATGGTGCGCGGCGAGCGTGCGCGCCACCCCGGTCGCCTCGGCGGCCTCGTTACGGCCGACCTCGCGGCCCTGCGCCGCCACGTACTCGTACAGCCGGCGTCGCACCGGATCCTGCAGCGCCGCGATCGCGTCGATGTCGTCCACTCGGCCATTCTAGGAACAACACGGGTTGGAGATAGAAGGCCCCGGCCTCCGCCGTCCGGACTCCGGGCCCGCTTTCCCCCGGCCCCGCACGGCCTGCGCCCCTGGACATCGGGAGCATCGGGAGCACGCACGCCGAACGGGAAAATGACGGCCCCGATGACGGGAAATTGATGGATTCGGGGGCTTCACCAAACCCTCCGGCGAACCTAGCGTTGCGAGCACGCCAACGGCCCGGCCGCCCGTCGTACGAGACGGATCGGCTGCTCGGCGGCGGGCACGGTGGCGCTCGCCGGGACCGAGGGAAGTGACGGCCGTACCGGGCGAAGCCCCCACCGGACCCATCGAAAGGCCACGGCATGACCACCCCACAGCTGAACCGGATCGCCGGCGCGCCCATCTCCTGGGGCGTGTGTGAAGTGCCCGGCTGGGGCTACCAGTTGACGCCCGAGCGGGTGCTGAAGGAGATGCGCGACGTCGGCCTGGCCGCCACCGAGTTCGGCCCGGACGGCTTCCTGCCCGCCGCCCCGGAGGCGATGGCCCGCGTCCTCGCCGACCACGACCTGCACGCCGTCGGCGGTTTCACCCCGCTGCTGCTGCACGTGCCCGGCCACGACCCGCTGCCGGAGGCCGAGCAGCTCCTGGCGGGCTACACCGCCTCGGACGCCGAGGTCCTCGTTCTCTCCGCCATCACCGGCCAGGACGGCTACGACTCCCGGCCCGAACTCGACGCGGACGGCTGGAAGCTGCTCCTGTCCAACCTCGACCGGCTGACCGCGCTGGCCGCCGAGCACGGGGTCCGCGCGGTCCTGCACCCGCACGTCGGCACGATGATCGAGAACGGCGACGAGGTCCGCCGGGTCCTGGAGCACTCGTCGATCTCCCTCTGCCTCGACACCGGCCACCTGCTCATCGGCGGCACGGACCCGGCCGAGCTGACCCGGCAGGCCCCCGAGCGGATCGCGCACACCCACATGAAGGACGTGGACGCCTCCCTCGCCGCCAAGGTCCAGTCCGGCCGCCTCACCTACACCGAGGCCGTCCGCGCCGGCATGTACCGCCCGCTGGGCGCCGGCGACGTCGACGTGCAGGCGATCGTCACCCATCTCAGCGCGCGCGGGTACGACGGCTGGTACGTCCTGGAACAGGACACCATCCTCACCGAAGAACCCACGGAGAAGGGGCCGGTCGAGGACGTGTGGGCCAGCGCCGAGCACCTGCGCTCGGTACTGCGCGGCGTCGCGTAGGCCCCGGCGACGCCGGCGGCCGCGCCCGGCGGGCTCCGTCGGCCCGCCGGGAGGCAAGCGCCGCGCCGCGGACGGCGGGCCGGCGGGACTCTCGGCTCAGTCCTGGGCGCCGAAGACGTTCTGGTCCCAGTCGATGACCGAGCCGGTCACCACCCCGCTGCGGTCGGACAGCAGGAAGACGACGAAGTCGGCGATCTCGTCGACCTGTCCGAGCTTGCCCATGGGCTGGGCCGCGGCGGCCCGCTCCCGCCAGTCGTCGCCCGCGCCGTGGAAGGCGCGCTGGACGGCGTCCTCGCCCTCGGTGTCCGTCCAGCCGATGTTGAGGCCGTTGATCCGGATCCGGTCCCAGCGGTGGGCGTGGGCGGCGTTGCGGGTCAGCCCGGCCAGACCGGCCTTGGCCGCGGAGTACGGCGCCAGGAACGGCGGCCCGCCGTGGGCGCAGTTGGAGATGATGTTGACGATGGTGCCGGGTGCCTTGCGGGCGACCATGTCGGCCACCGCCGCCTGCATCGAGAAGAACGGCGCCCGCAGGTTGACCGCCATGTGCTGGTCGAACAGCTCCGGCGTGGTGTCCAGGAGCGAGCCGCGGGACGTCAGACCGGCCGCGTTGACCAGGCAGTCGATCCGGCCGTGCGCGTCCACGGTGCGCGTGACGCAGTCGCGCGCCTGCGCCGGGTCGGCGAGGTCAGCCCGTACGAAGAGCGCGCCGGTGCCGGCGGCGAGCCGCTCGCCGGTCTCGGCCCGGCGGCCGGTGAGGACGACGGTCGCGCCCTCCCGTACGGCCGCCCGCACGATGCCGGCGCCGACGCCCTGGCTGCCGCCGTTGACCAGGACGACCTTGTCCTGAAGAAGTGCCATGAGTGGGGTGTCTCCCTTTCAGCCGGGCCGGCTTCCGGCGCCGTCCAGTCGGTCCTCAGCACACTGCAGCCGCGGTCAAACGTCCTGTCAATAGAATGTCGTGTGTTGTAAGCGGCACCCGCTGCTCCGACTTCACCATCACCGGCCACCCCGTCTTCGGTGCCCCGGACGTGCAGGCGCCGCTTCCGTGCCGTCCGGGCCTACAACCCCACGATCTTGTTCCACCGCTGGGCGAAATCGACCCGTTCCTTCGACGTGATGTCGCGGGCGATGGCGAGGCGCTCGCGCATGGCCGTGTCCGGGAAGATCAGGGGGTTGTCGGCGAGGGCCGCGGTGTCCTTGTCCTTGGAGTCGGCGAGGACCTGCCGGGCGGCCGGGACGGGGCAGACGTAGTTGACCCAGGCGGCCAGTTCGGCGGCGACCTCCGGCGCGTAGTAGTAGTCGACGAGGCGTTCCGCGTTGGTCTTGTGGGCGGCGCGGTCCGGGATCATCAGCGAGTCCGACCAGAGCTCCGCGCCCTCCTCGGGGACGACGAACCGGATGTCGGGGTTGTCGGCCTGGAGCTGGATGACGTCGCCGGAGTAGGCCTGGCAGGCCAGGACATCGCCGCTGACCAGGTCCTTGGTGTAGTCGTTGCCGGTGAAGCGGCGGATCTGGCCCCGGTCGACCTGCTTCTGCACCTCGTCGCAGACGTCGTGGAAGTCGTCGGCCGTCCACCGGGTGATGTCCACGCCGTTTCCCTGCATGAGCAGCGCGAACGCCTCGTCGAGGCCGGAGAGCAGGGTCACCCGGCCCCTGAGGTCGCTCGCCCACAGGTCCTTGACGTGCCGGATCTCGCGGCCCAGCTTCCTGCGGTTGTACGCGATGCCGGTGATGCCCGACTGCCACGGCACGGTGCAGAGCCGGCCCGGGTCGAAGGCCGGGGAGCGCAGCAGGGGGTCCAGGTACTTCGCGACGTTCGGCTGGTGGGCGCGGTCCATCTTCTGGACCCAGCCGAGGCGGACGAACCGCGCGCACATCCAGTCGCTGATGACGATCAGGTCCCGGCCGGTGGACTGGTGGTTCATCAGTGCCGGGCTGATCTTGCCGAAGAACTCGTCGTTGTCGTTGATCTCCTCGATGTAGTCGACGGAGATCCCGGTGCGCCTCTCGAACGCGTCGAGGGTGGGCCGCTTGTTCGGGTTGTCGTCGCCTACGTCGATGTACAGCGGCCAGTTCGCGAAGACCAGCCTGTGGTCCCTGGCGGACAGGTCGCCCACGGCGCGGTCGTCGGCCTTGACGTACGCGGCCGGCACCCCGCAGCCGGCCAGTGCGCCGAGCGCGGCGGTGCCGCCGAGCGCGCGCAGCAGGGAGCGACGGGAGGGCCCGGGCGTCTGAGAAGAGGTCTGGCGCACCTCTGAAGGATGTCGCGCCCGTCTGCCGCCTGGCAATTGACGCTGCGTCGAGCCGCTTGACGCGGACCGGACACGTTGTCGATGGCCCGTGTCAACGCCGGGCAGACACCGCCGGTCCCGGCGGCGGCCCGTACCACCCAGCGCTGCCCGGGGTACTTCTCGACCCCGGGCAGCGCCGCAGGCCTGGGGCCGGACTCAGCCCTCCAGCGACGTCATCACGTGCTTGATCCGGGTGTAGTCCTCGAACCCGTAGGCCGACAGGTCCTTGCCGTACCCCGACTTCTTGAACCCGCCGTGCGGCATCTCCGCGACCAGCGGGATGTGCGTGTTGATCCACACGCAGCCGAAGTCCAGCTTCTTGGACATCCGCATCGCGCGCCCGTGGTCCTTGGTCCACACCGAGGACGCGAGGGCGTACTGGACGCCGTTGGCCCACTCCACGGCCTGGTCCTCGTCCGTGAAGGACTGGACGGTGATGACCGGGCCGAAGACCTCGTTCTGGACGATCTCGTCGTCCTGCCGGAGCCCGGAGACGACGGTCGGCGCGTAGAAGTACCCCTTGTCACCGACCCGCTGCCCGCCGGTCTCGACCTTGGCGTGGGCGGGGAGCCGCTCGATGAACCCGGAGACCTGCTTGAGCTGGTTCGGGTTGTTCAACGGCCCGAACAGCACGTCCTCGTCGTCCGGCTGCCCGGTCTTCGTCTCGGCCGCGGCCTTCGCGAGCGCCGCCACGAACTCGTCGTGGATGGACTCCTGGACGAGGACCCGGGTCGCCGCCGTACAGTCCTGGCCGGCGTTGAAGAAGCCCGCGACGGAGATGTCCTCGACGGCCTTGGCGATGTCGGTGTCCTCGAAGACGACGACCGGCGCCTTGCCGCCCAGCTCCAGGTGGACGCGCTTGAGGTCCTTGGACGCGGACTCGGCGACCGACATGCCGGCCCGTACGGAACCGGTGATGGAGGCCATGGCCGGGACCGGGTGCTCGACCATCAGGCGGCCGGTGTCACGGTCGCCGGTGACGACGTTGAAGACGCCCTTGGGGAGGATCTCCCCGATGATCTCGGCGATCAGGACGGTCGACGCCGGGGTGGTGTCCGACGGCTTCAGCACGACGGTGTTGCCCGCGGCGATCGCCGGGGCGAACTTCCACACGGCCATCATCATCGGGTAGTTCCACGGCGCGACCTGCGCGCAGACGCCGACCGGCTCGCGGCGGATGATGGAGGTCATCCCCTCCATGTACTCACCGGCCGACCGGCCCTCCAGCATCCGGGCCGCGCCGGCGAAGAACCGGATCTGGTCGACCATCGGCGGGATCTCCTCGGAGCGGGTGAGCCCGGTCGGCTTGCCGGTGTTCTCCACCTCCGCCGCGATGAGGTCCTCGGCCCGCTCCTCGAACGCGTCCGCGATCTTCAGCAGGGCCTTCTGCCGCTCGGCCGGGGTGGAATCCCGCCACGCCGGGAAGGCCGCGGCGGCGGCCGCCATCGCGGCGTCGACGTCCGCCGCCCCGGACAGCGGGGCCGTCGCGTACGCCTCGCCGGTCGCGGGGTTGACCACCTCGGTGGTCCGCCCGTCGGCGGCGTCCCGGAACTCACCGTCGATGTAATTGCGCAGACGACGCAGCTCGGTGCTCACTGCCGGCCCTCCAAGTTCGGGTGTCCATTCGCTGAGACACCCACAGTAATCCGAGATCCCACGTTTTCAACACCCCCATGCCCGTCGTGTCTGCGAAATCCGCAATCCATGCCACCCCAAACAACGAATTTCATCGATGCGGCCTTGCGGAACCGTCGAGACGTCGTGCACAGTGTGCTCGTGGCCAGTCGAAGCGCAGACCAGAGGGACTCGTCGCGCGAGTCCAGGAACGGCACCCCCCAGTTGGACGCCGTCTCCCTCGCCATCATCCAGCAGCTCCAGGAGGACGGCCGCCGTCCGTACGCCGCGATCGGCAAGGCCGTCGGCCTGTCGGAGGCGGCCGTGCGCCAGCGCGTCCAGAAGCTGCTGGACCAGGGCGTCATGCAGATCGTCGCCGTCACGGACCCGCTCACCGTGGGCTTCCGCCGGCAGGCGATGGTCGGCATCAACGTCGAGGGCGATGTCGAGTCGATCGCGGACGCGCTGACCGGCATGTCGGAAGTCGAGTACGTGGTGATGACCGCGGGCTCGTTCGACATCCTCGCGGAGATCGTGTGCGAGGACGACGACCACCTGCTGGACGTCATCAACAAACGCATCCGGGCGCTGCCCGGCGTGCGCTCCACCGAAAGCTTCGTCTATCTGAAGCTGAAGAAGCAGACCTATATGTGGGGAACCCGATAACCGTGACCCAGAAGGACCTCAGCCGCACCGCGTACGACCACCTGTGGATGCACTTCACCCGCATGTCCTCGTACGAGAACTCGCCCGTCCCGACCATCGTCAGGGGCGAGGGCACCTACATCTACGACGACAAGGGCAAGCGCTACCTCGACGGTCTCGCCGGTCTGTTCGTGGTCCAGGCCGGTCACGGCCGCACGGAGCTCGCCGAGACCGCCTTCAAGCAGGCCCAGGAGCTGGCGTTCTTCCCGGTGTGGTCGTACGCCCACCCGAAGGCCGTCGAGCTGGCGGAGCGGCTGGCCGACCACGCGCCCGGCGACCTGAACAAGGTCTTCTTCACCACCGGCGGCGGCGAGGCCGTCGAGACCGCCTGGAAGCTGGCCAAGCAGTACTTCAAGCTCCAGGGCAAGCCGACCAAGTACAAGGTCATCTCGCGCGCGGTCGCCTACCACGGCACCCCGCAGGGCGCCCTGTCGATCACCGGCCTGCCGGCCCTGAAGGCTCCCTTCGAGCCCCTCGTCCCCGGTGCCCACAAGGTCCCGAACACCAACATCTACCGCGCCCCGATCCACGGCGACGACCCGGAGGCCTTCGGCCGCTGGGCCGCCGACCAGATCGAGCAGGAGATCCTCTTCGAGGGCCCGGACACCGTCGCCGCGGTCTTCCTGGAGCCGGTCCAGAACGCGGGCGGCTGCTTCCCGCCCCCGCCCGGCTACTTCCAGCGGGTGCGCGAGATCTGCGACCAGTACGACGTGCTGCTCGTGTCCGACGAGGTCATCTGCGCCTTCGGCCGCCTGGGCACGATGTTCGCCTGTGACAAGTTCGGCTACGTCCCGGACATGATCACCTGCGCCAAGGGCATGACCTCGGGCTACTCCCCGATCGGCGCGTGCATCGTCTCCGACCGCGTCGCCGAGCCGTTCTACAAGGGCGACAACACCTTCCTGCACGGCTACACCTTCGGCGGCCACCCGGTCTCCGCGGCGGTCGGCCTCGCCAACCTCGACCTGTTCGAGCGCGAGAACCTCAACCAGCACGTCCTCGACAACGAGGGCGCCTTCCTCTCCACGCTCCAGAAGCTGCACGACCTGCCGATCGTCGGCGACGTCCGCGGCAACGGCTTCTTCTACGGCATAGAACTCGTCAAGGACAAGGCCACCAAGGAGTCCTTCAACGACGAGGAGACCGAGCGCGTCCTGTACGGCTTCCTCTCCAAGGCCCTGTTCGAGAACGGCCTGTACTGCCGTGCCGACGACCGCGGCGACCCGGTCGTCCAGCTCGCCCCGCCGCTGATCTCCAACCAGGAGACCTTCGACGAGATCGAGCAGATCCTGCGCGCCACCCTCTCGGAGGCGTGGACGAAGCTCTGACCATTTGGATCAGCGCTCTGATCCGGCCCCGGTGCCGTCCGTTCGAGTGAGAACGGCGGCCCGGGGCCGTGTGCTGTCCGGGCTCCGGCCCCGACCCTGCCTAGCGTGCACGTGACCGATCGGCCCAGCCTTTCGTTCCCCCGCACGTGGGAAGGCACGGCAAACGGATCAGAACCGAGGTGTACGCCCATGGAGGCCCCGCCGGACAACGACGTGCTGTGGGCACGCTCCCTGTACTTCCGCCACCAGGACGGCTCGCCCGGTATCGCCGGCATCTCGCTCGGCGTGCGGGAGGGCGAGATCCTCGCCGTCAGCGGCCCGCGCGGCAGTGGCAAGACGACGCTGCTGAGGTGCCTGGCCGGTCTGGTCCCGGCGCAGGGCGGCGAGGTCTGGTTCAACAGCAAGGCCGTGCACCGGATGGGTCCGTTCACCCGCGAACGCCTGCGCCGCGACCGCTTCGGCTGGATCGACCCGGCCCCGACGCTCGTCCCCGAGCTGAACGTCTGGGAGAACACGGCCCTGCCCCTGATGCTGCGCGGGACCGGCAGGCGCCGGGCCAAGGTGGCGGCGCTGGAGTGGCTGGAACGCCTCGACGTCGGCGACAAGGCCCGCAAGCACCCGGCCGAGCTCCAGCAGGCCGAGCGCCAGCGCGTCTCCATCGCCCGCGCCCTGGCCCCCGCCCCCACCATCCTCTTCGCGGACGAACCGACGGCCCCGCTGCACCGCGCCGACCGCGCCCACGTCCTGCGCACCCTCACCACGGCGGCCCGCTCGCACGGCATCACGGTCGTCCTCGCCACGCACGACGCGGAGACGGCGGCCCTCGCCGACCGCAAGGTCGCGCTCCTGGACGGCCGCCGGGTGAACACGGTCCACCTGCCGCCGGTCGCCGAAGCGGAAGGCCGGGCCGAGTGCTCGCTCTCCGCCTGACCCTCCCCGCCCGGCCGGCCGTGCACCTGCGCCGCCTCCTGGTGGCCGCGGCGGCCGCCGGCACGGGCTTCCTGCTGCTGTCCGCCCTCGGCTACGGGCTGACCCACCCGACCCACTCGACGGCGGCGCTTCTACGCCTGTCCTGGTGCGCGGTCCCGCTCGCCACCACGGTGCACCTCGCGGTCGCGGTGGCCCGCACCGACCCCGGCGCCAAGCCGCGCTCCGCTCTCTCGGCGTTCGGACTGGGCCCGGCCCGCCTGATGGCGATCGCCGCCCTCAACACGGCCCTCGCCTGCGCCCTGGGCTCCCTGCTGGCCCTCCTGTTCTTCCTCCACCTGCGTGGCGACCCCACGGGCATGCCCTTCGGCGGCGCGGCGAAGGACTTCCTGGCCGCCCACAGGTCCCTGCCCCTCCCGGCGGCCCTGACCCTCCTGACCGTCCCCCCGGTACTGGCGTCCACCACGGTCGCGCTGGCCCTCCGCCCCCGCGACCTGCCCCACTCCGGCGCCCGGTCCCGCATGTACGGCCGCTTCGGCGCCTACCAGCGAACAGCGAAGCACGAAACCTTCGGCGCCTACGGCCGCTTCGGCGCCCGCCTCCTCCGCACCCCGGCCCACGACGGGCGGCCATCCCGTCGGCCCGCGGGCAGCCGTGCCGCCGGGGCGACGGGGGTCGCCCCGCGCGAGCGAAGCCGAGTGCGGGCGAGGGTGGGCGCGGGGGATCCCCCCTCTGGGACAGGCACCCCGCAAGCGCCGGAGAGCGACACCCCGCCCGCCCCGGCCCCCGCGTACGGCACCCCGCAGGCGCCGGTGAGCGAAACCCACCTCCCGGCCCCCGCCGACCGCGCCGCGGACACCCCGCCCCCGTTCCCCGGCCTTCCCACCGCCCCGCCCTCCGGCCTCCCCTGGGGCGTCGCCGTCCTCGCCGCGGGCCTCGCCGTGGAGTCCTACGCCGGCCTCACCGGGACCGCCCCGCACACCACCCTCCCCGGCGGCCTGGTGGGCGGCCCGGCCGGCGTCCTCGCCGGCTGGGCCCTCACCGCTCTCGGCCTGGTCCTCGCCGCCCCGGGCCTCACCCACCTCTGCGGCCGCCTCCTGCAGGCCGTCCGCCCCGGCGCCCGCCGCCTCCTGGCCGGCCGCGTCCTGATGGCGGAGGCCACCCGCGTCGGCCGCCCCCTCGGCGTCGTCTGCGCGGTGGCGTCGGCCGGCTTCGCGGCCACCACGCTCTACGGCTACGGCAGCACCGCCGCCTTCGGCCCCCTCACCGCCCTCGGCGGCCTGGTGGTGGCCGGCTGCGCGGTCGCCACCCTGCTCACCGCCGCCGTGGAGGCCCGCCAGTGCCGCGCGGACACCACCGCGGCCCTGCTCCGCGTCGGCGCCCCGGCGACCATGCTGCGCGGCGCTGCGGCCCTGCGCGCCGGCGCCCTGCTCGTCTTCTTCGGCCCCCTCACCCTGCTGATCGCCGAACTCGCCGCACTCCCGCTCGCCCGCTGAGAATTCGTACGAAAAAAAATCCGGACCCGGCGATGACTTTCGCCGCACCCCCCGGTCTATCCCCGTGAACGGCATGACACCCCGAGGGAGAGACCCCATGTACCAGCAGATGATCTTCGTGAACCTGGCCACCGATGACGTCGCCGCGTCGCGGAAGTTCTTCACGGAGCTCGGCTACTCGATCAACCCGCAGTTCAGCAACGACGACTGCTCCTGTGTCGTGATCAGCGACACGATCATCGCGATGCTGCTGAGCAAGCAGCGCTACGCAGACTTCACGAAGAAGGAGATCGCCGACTCGACGAAGACCAGCGAGGTGCTGATCTGCCTGAGCGCGGAGAGCCGCGAGAAGGTCGACGAGCTGGTGGAGAAGGCGGTCGCGGCCGGCGGCACGGCGAATGACGACGTCCAGGACCAGGGCTTCATGTACGGCCGCTCCTTCGACGACCTCGACGGCCACAGCTGGGAGGTCGTGTGGATGGACCCGGCGGCGGTGCAGGGCTGACGCCTAGCATGGGCGGGTGCATCCGACACCCGCCCAACCGCGCCCCGAGCAGCCGCAGCCGCACCACCGGGCCGCCCGCGACCGTGAGATCGAGTCCCTCGCCGAGTTCGACGAGGTCGTCGCCACGCACGGCACACTCGGCCAATACCGGGTCCAGGCCGTCGATCTGACGGACCGTACGGACGTCCTGCTGACCACCGACACCACCGGCGCCGTATTCCTCGGCTGCCCGATGTCCCCGGAGGCCGCCGCCCGGGTCGGCGCGTCCGGCGCACTGGTGTTCCCGCCGGTCCCCGACCTCCCCTTCGACCCGTACCGCGCCTTCGTCCACTCGCCCGAGGAACTGTTCGACTCGCTCGACGCGGGCTACGAGGCGACCCCGGACGCCCGTTCGTACGCCTGGTTCCGGCAGACGACGGCGGACGGTGACATATTCGCCTCGATGCTGCGCTCGATCCACGACGACGCGGTCTCCGACGCGCTGGACGAACTCCTCGTCGGCGCGCGGGTGGTGGGCGTGATGGGCGGGCACGCGATGGCGCGCGGCACGGCGGAGTACGCCGGTGCCGCCCGGCTGGGCCGGGAGCTCGCGCGGGACGGCTTCATGGTGGCGACCGGCGGCGGCCCGGGCGCGATGGAGGCGGCGAACCTCGGCGCGTACGCGGCACCCTTCGACGACGGGATGCTCGACGAGGCCCTCGAACTCCTCGCCAAGGCGCCCTCGTTCCGGCCCTCGATCACCGACTGGGCGGGCGCCGCCTTCGAGGTCCGCGAGCGCTGGCCGGACGGCGGTCCGTCGGTCGGCATCCCCACCTGGTTCTACGGCCACGAGCCGCCGAACGCCTTCGCCGCCTACATAGCCAAGTACTTCGCCAACGCCACCCGCGAGGACGGCCTGCTGGCCCGCTCCAACGCCGGTGTGGTGTTCCTGCCGGGCGCCGCCGGGACCGTACAGGAGATCTTCGACAACGCGACGCCCAACTACTACGAGTCGCGGGGCGAGCCGACCCCGATGGTGCTCGTGAACGAGGCGCACTGGAGCGAGCGGCTGCCGGCCTGGCAGCTGCTGACCGCGCTCGCGGGGGAGCGCGCGATGGCGTCCCGTATCGCCCTCGTTGACCGGATCGAGCAAGCTTCACAAGCGCTGAAACGTCTCAGCGATTAACGAGTGGGTAAAGTCAACACCCGTGGACCGCATATGCATTGACACTGCTTACGGAGCGCTTATAGACCTGTGAGCCTCTTGGGGGCGGTGATGCGCCACCGCACCGTCGCGTCAACTCCCCCTCAACCCCCCGCAGTCATGCACTCAGTAAGGACAAACGTGTCCATATCCCGCCGCAGTGCACGCCGTTCCGTGCGCATCCTGGGTGTTGCCTCCGCGTCGGCCGCGCTGGTCCTGGGCGTCTCCAACAGCGCCCTCGCGTGCAGCATCTCCGATTTCTCCGCCGAAGCCACCTGCGACGGCACCAACGGTGTCATCAACGTCAAGGACATTGACGCCTCCGGCACTTCGGCCACCGTCACTGTCTTCCTTGAGAACAACAGCGCCGACGCGAAGCAGGTCGGCAAGGCCCAGATCGTCAAGGGCTCCAAGGGGGGCACCACGGTCTCCTTCTCCGAGGCCTGGCAGCCGAACGCGGAGTACCGGGTCCACGTCGTGGTCGACACCGCCAGATTCAAGATCGACAAGGACATCACGCCGAACCTGACGACCCCGTCGACCGCGTGCAAGTCCGACGAGAGCTCCAGCCCCTCCCCGTCGGAGTCGGCCTCCCCGTCGCCGTCGGCGTCCGAGTCCACCCCGGCCGAGTCGGACTCCCCGACCCCGTCGGCCTCGGACAGCACCACCGCCCCGGCGAGCACGTCGGACAACGCCCCCTCCCCGGCCGTCGGTGAGTCGAACCTCGCCGAGACCGGTGCCAACTCCAACACCGGCCTGATCGCCGGTATCGCGGCCGCGCTGGTCGTGGTCGGCGGTGGCGCGGTGTGGTTCGGCATGCGCCGTCGTGGGGCGCACAGCGGTAACTGACGCGCCTCTCACTCGTACCCGGCCGAGGCCCGCTCCCGTATCCCCGGGGGGCGGGCCTCGGCCGTACCCGTGAGGGCCTCAGTCCAGTACGACGGTCTCCGCCGCGTCGAACTCCACACCCACCGCGTCCCCGGCCTCGGGCGCCGCCCGCAGCGCGCAGGCCGCCTCCAGGCGGGGGCCGTCCTGGGGCTGGAGGTGGACGGTGACGTGCGTGCCCTTGAAGGTGCGGGCGGCCACCGTGCAGGGCAGTCCCGCGTCGGCGCCGACCAGCCGGACGCCGGCCGGCCGGACGAGCACGGTCCGTGTCCCCTGCCCGGAGCCCTCGGGCACCGGCACCTTCCCCCACGGCGTCACCGCGACCGTTCCCTCGACGGTCGCCGGGACCACGTTGTCGAAGCCGAGGAAGCGGGCCACGAACTCGTCCGCGGGCCGCTGCCAGACGTCCAGGGGCGTACCGGACTGGGCGATCCGTCCGTCCCGCATCACGACCACCCGGTCGGCCAGCGCGAACGCCTCGCCCTGGTCGTGCGTCACGGCGAGCACGGTCGTGCCCAACCGCCCGAACAGCTCCCGCAGTTCGACCACCAGCCGCTCCCGCAGCGAACGGTCGAGCTGCCCCAGCGGTTCGTCGAGCATCAGCAGCCGGGGCCGGGGCGCCAGCGCCCGGGCGAGCGCCACCCGCTGCTGTTCCCCGCCGGAGAGCCCGGCGACGGCCCGCCGGGACGCCCCCGGAAGCCCCACCAGCGCCAGCAACTCGCCCACCCGCTCGGCCTGTTCCGCCTTCCCGGCGCCACGCATCCGCAGCCCGAAGGCCACGTTCGCGCCCACGTCCCGCTGCGGGAAGAGCTGATGGTCCTGGAACATCAGCCCGACCCCCCGCTGGTGCGCCGGCACCCGCGCCTGGTCGTGCCCGTCGAGCAACACCCGCCCGGAGTCCAGCGGTTGCAGCCCCGCCACCGCCCGCAACAGCGTCGACTTGCCGCTTCCGCTGGGCCCGAGCACGCACACCACCTCGTGCTCGGCCACCTTCAGTCCGACGGCGTCGAGCACCGCCCGGCCGCCGAACCGCACGGTGGCCGCGTCGAGAGTCAGCAGCATCAGAACTCCCCCGTCCGGTCGGTCCGCAGCCGCTCAAGAACCAGCAGCGCCACCGCGCACACCACCATCAGAATCGTGGAAAGGGCCATCGCCTGGCCGTAGTTGAGGTCACCGGGGCGGGACAGCAGCCGGGCCACCGCGACCGGCAGGGTCGGGTTGTCGGGCCGTGCGATGAACACGGTCGCCCCGAACTCCCCCAGCGACACCGCGAAGGCGAAGCCCGCGGCGATCAGCAACGCCCGCCGCACCATGGGCAGATCGACCTCCCGCCACACCCGCCAGGGCGACGCCCCGAGCACGGCCGCCGCCTCCCGCAGCCGCTCGTCCACGGCCCGCAGCACGGGCAGCATGGTCCGCACCACGAAGGGCACGCCGACCAGCGCCTGCGCCAGCGGGACGAGGATCCAGGACTGGCGCAGATCCAGCGGCGGCCTGTCGAGGGCGATCAGGAACCCGAATCCGACGGTCACGGCGGACACCCCGAGCGGCAGCATCAGCAGCGCGTCGAACCCCCGTACCAGCCGCCCCGCGTCCCGCCGGGCCAGCGCGGCGGCGGCGAGCCCGCCGATCACCACCGCGACGGCGGTGGCCGCGACCGCGTACTCCAGGGAGTTGGCCACCGACTCGATCGGCGCGACCAGGAAGGTCCCTCCGTCGGCGTCGCCCAGCGCCCGGTAGTACCCGAACCCCCCGTCCAGCGACCGCCGCACCAGCACGGCCAGCGGCAGCACGAGGAGTACGGCGACGGTGGCGAGGACCCCGCCGAGCAGCGCCCACTGCCCTGCGCCGCGCGGCCGGCGTGCCGTCACCGACGGGTCCACCAGCCGGAGCGCGCTCTCCCGCCGCCGTACCGTCCACGCGTGCACGGCCAGGATCGTGCCGACCGCGGCGAACTGCACGAGGGTGAGGACGGCCGCCGTGGAGAGGTCGAAGATCTCGGAGGTCTCCCGGTAGATCTCCACTTCGAGGGTGGAGAACGTCGGCCCGCCGAGGATCTGCACCACGCCGAAGGAGGTGAAGGTGAACAGGAACACCATCAGCGCGGCGGCGGCCACGGCGGGCGCGAGCGCGGGCAGGGTGACCTTCCGCCAGGCGGCCGCCGGGGAGGCGCCGAGCATCCGGGCGGCCTCCTCCTGCCGGGGGTCCAGCTGGGCCCACAGACCGCCCACGGTCCGTACCACGACCGCGTAGTTGAAGAAGACGTGCGCCAGCAGGATGGCCCAGACGGTGGTGTCGAGTCGTACCCCCCACAGCTCGTCCAGCAGCCCGCCCCGCCCGACGAGCGCGAGGAAGGCGGTCCCCACCACGACCGTCGGCAGCACGAAGGGGACCGTCACGACGGCCCGCAGCACCTGCCTGCCCGGGAAGTCGAGGCGGGCGAAGACATAGGCGGCGGGCAGCGCGACCAGGAGGGTGAGCGCGGTGGAGGCGAGCGCCTGCCAGGTGGTGAACCAGAGCACGTGCCGGATGTCGGACTGGCCGACGACCTCGGCGATCCTCCCGAACCGCCACACCCCGTCGGCCTTCAGCCCGCGCGCGACGATCGCCGCGACCGGCCAGGCGAAGAAGACGCCGAAGAACGCGACGGGCACGGCCATCAGACCGAGCCGCGCCGCGCTCCCCGAACGGCCCTTGCGGGGCGCTACTTCAGTACGAGTGACGTCCACGTCTTGACCCACTGGTCACGGTTGGCGGCGATCTTCACGGGCGCCATGGTCTCGGGGTCCTTCGCGGCGGGACCGTACTTCGTGAACTCGGCGGGCACGCTCGCCCCCTGGACCACCGGGTACACGAACATGTTCAACGGCATGTCCTCCTGGAACTCCCTGGAGACCAGGAAGTCGATGAGCGCCTTGCCGCCCTTGGTGTTCTGTGCGTTGCTCAGCAGCCCGGCGAACTCGATCTGCCGGAAGCAGGTACCGGTCGCGACCCCGGTGGGCGCGGTGCTGGGCTTCGGGTCACCGTAGATCACCTCGGCGGGCGGGGAGGAGGCGTACGACACCACGAGCGGCCGGTCTCCCTTGGCCTTCTTGCCGCCGGCCGAGCCGGAGAACTCCTCGTTGTAGGCCTGCTCCCAGCCGTCGACGACCTTGACGCCGTTGGCCCGGAGCTGCTTCCAGTAGTCCGGCCAACCGCTGTCCCCGTACCGGGCGGCGGACCCGAGCAGGAAGCCGAGCCCCGGTGAGGAGGTGGCCGCGTTCTCGGTGACGAGGAGGTTCTTGTACTGCGGCTTGACGAGATCGGCGTACGACGTCGGCGGGGTCAGCTTGTGCTCGCTGAAGTACGCCTTGTCGTAGTTGACGCAGATGTCGCCGTAGTCGATGGGCGTGACCCGGTGCCCGGCCGCGTCAAGCTGGTACGCCTTGCCGACCCGGTCGAGGCCCTTGGCCTCGTACGGCTGGAAGAGACCGTTGTCGAGCGCGCGGGAGAGCAGGGTGTTGTCGACGCCGAAGAACACGTCGCCCTGCGGGTTGTCCTTGGTCAGGATCGCCTTGTTGACGGCCTGTCCGGCGTCGCCGTCCTTGAGGACCTTCACCTGGTAGCCGGACTGCTTCTCGAAGTCCTGGAGCACGTTCTTGGAGACGGCCCACGAGTCGTGGCTGACCAGGGTGATGGTCTTGGAGCCGGCCTCGGTACCCGATGACGAGCACGCGGACAGCGTGACGAGACCGAGCCCGACGGCCACGGCCACGAAGGTCTTGGTGTGCACTGGTGTTTTCCTCCTGGGGCGGACCAGGAAGAGACGCGGCCCCACCCGGGAAACCCGGGCAGGGCGCAACAGCTTGAGTGATGACCGAACTTCCTACCCAGAATGACCTGGGCGAGGTTCAGAGGGTCTGCGGCCCGATTGCCGCACTCTCAGCGCTGTGGCGCTCCCCTGTCGGAATATGAAGATGTGTTGTACGGCCCTCAGATTACCTCTCGGTGGCCGCGAGCTGACCACAGGCGCCGTCGATCTCCTGGCCACGGGTGTCCCGGATCGTCACCGGCACACCGTGTGCCTCGATCGCCGCGACGAACGCCTTCTCGTCCTCCGGCCGCGAGGCGGTCCACTTCGAACCCGGCGTCGGGTTCAGCGGGATGAGATTGACGTGCACGGGCTTGCCCCTGAGCAGGCGGCCCAGCCGGTCGCCGCGCCACGCCTGGTCGTTGATGTCGCGGATGAGCGCGTACTCGATCGACAGCCGCCGTCCGCTCTTCTCGACGTACTCGAACCCGGCGTCGAGGACCTCGCGCACCTTCCACCGCGTGTTCACGGGCACGAGGGTGTCGCGCAGTTCGTCGTCGGGAGCGTGCAGGGAGATCGCGAGCCGGCACTTGAAGCCCTCGTCGGCGAACCGGTGGATGGCCGGGACCAGTCCGACGGTCGAGACGGTGATGCCGCGCTGCGAGAGGCCGAGCCCGTCCGGGGCGGGGTCGGTGAGCGCCCGGATGGCTCCGACGACCCGCTTGTAGTTGGCGAGCGGCTCGCCCATCCCCATGAAGACGATGTTCGACAGCCGCGCGGGCCCGCCGGGCACCTCGCCGTCCCTGAGCGCCCGCATCCCGTCGACGATCTGGTGGACGATCTCGGCGGTGGACAGGTTCCGGTCCAGCCCCGCCTGCCCGGTCGCGCAGAACGGGCAGTTCATCCCGCAGCCCGCCTGCGAGCTGATGCACATGGTCACCCGGTCCGGGTAGCGCATCAGCACCGACTCGACGAGCGTCCCGTCGAACAGCCGCCACAGCGTCTTGCGCGTCGTCCCCTCGTCGGTCGACAGATGCCGTACGACCGTCATCAGCTCGGGGAACAGCGCCTCCCGCAGCTTGTCCCGCGAGCCGGCCGGGATGTCCGTCCACTGCTCGGGGTCCGGCGCGTACCGCGCGAAGTAGTGCTGCGAGAGCTGCTTGGCACGAAACGGCTTCTCGCCGACCTCGGCCACCGCGTCCTTGCGCTCGGCGGGCGAGAGATCAGCGAGATGCCGCGGCGGCTTCTTGGCTCCGCGCGGCGCGACGAAAGTGAGTTCTCCGGGCTTGGGCATGGTGGTACCAGTGTCGCAGATCAATTCAGGTGGCCCGCGACCGTGAGTTCACGGGACCGCACAGGTCAGTGCCGAGGACCGCGTAGGTCAGTGCCAGGGAGCCCCCGCCCTGCGAAGGACGAGGGCTCCCCCACGACAGCTGTACGCCGGCCACTGCCGACGTACGTCCGAGTGGATCAGCCACTGCCCACGAACAACACCATCAGCAACCACACCACCGGAGCCGTCGGCAGCAACGAGTCCAGTCGGTCCATGATGCCCCCGTGGCCCGGCAGCAGCGTGCCCATGTCCTTGATGCCCAGGTCGCGCTTGATCATGGACTCGCCGAGGTCGCCGAGGGTGGCGCTGGCCGCGACCGCGAGGCCCAGCAGCAGGCCCTGCCACCAGGTGCCGTCGTCGATCAGGAACTGCATGCACAGCGCGCCCGCGACCATCGCGAACAGCACCGCGCCGACCAGGCCCTCGCGGGTCTTGCCGGGGCTGATGCGCGGGGCGAGCTTGTGGGTGCCGAAGCGCCAGCCGACCGCGTAGGCGCCGGTGTCGCTGACCACCGTGAGGAGCAGGAAGGTCAGCACCCGGAAGGGGCCGTCCTCGGCGGTGAGCATCATCGCGACGAACGTCGCCAGGAACGGGACGTAGAACGCCGCGAACAGGCCCGCGGTGACGTCCCTGAGATAGCCCTCCGGCGGTTCCGTCATCCGCCAGACCAGAACCGCGAGCCCGGTGAGCGCCAGGGCGACCCAGGCGCCCTCGGCACCCCGGGCGTAGCCGGCCACCACCATCGCCGCGCCGCCGAGTGCCAGCGGGACCAGCGGCGCCTTGATGCCCTTGCGCTCCTGAAGCCTGCTGGTCAGCTCCCACAGACCGACCACGACCGCGACCGCCACGACGCCGACGAAGACGGCCTTGACGACGAACAGGGACGCCACGATCACGACGCCGAGTCCGACGCCGACCCCTATGGCCGCGCCCAGGTCGCGTCCCGCGCTCTTCTTCTGCGGCGCGGGCGCCGGCTGGGGGGCGTCGGGCATGGGCTCCTGATTCTGCGGCGCCGCCGCGTACGGCAGAGGCTGCGCCGACGATGCGTCGTTGCGGAACGTCTCGTCTCGGAACAGAGGGCCGCTCAGCCGAGCGGCCCCCCGGTCGTCGTCCTGGTCCGAGCCGTACGCGGGTACGTCGTCGGGCACGACGGGCAGGGGGCGAGTCTGCTGCGCGCTCTGCGCATCGTACGTGGGACCCGTCGGGACGGCTCCCTGGACATGCCCCTGGTCATAGCCGTGGGTACGACCGGGGTCGTACCCCTGGCCGGGACTCTGGGCCGGACCGTGGACGTATCCCTGGGCGGGGCCGGGGCCGTACCCCTGACCGGTGTCCGGCCCGTGGCCGTGACCGTGGCCCTGACCGTGGTCGTACCCCTGGCCCATGCCCTGATCGGTCGGTCCCCAGTACCCGGCCGGTGTTCCGGCCTGCCCGGCGTGCGGCCCGGCGTGCGGCGGGGCTCCCCAGGATGAGTCGCTCATCAGACTTCGAGAAGCTCCGCTTCCTTGTGCTTGAGGAGCTCGTCCACCTGCGCGACGTACTTCGCGGTGGTGTCGTCGAGCTCCTTCTCGGCGCGGCGGCCCTCGTCCTCGCCGACCTCGCCGTCCTTGATCAGCTTGTCGATCGCGTCCTTGGCCTTGCGGCGCACGGAGCGGATGGACACCCTGGAGTCCTCCGCCTTGCCCTTGGCGACCTTGATGTAGTCGCGGCGGCGCTCCTCGGTGAGCTCGGGGAACACCACCCGGATGATGTTGCCGTCGTTGCTCGGGTTGACGCCCAGGTCCGAGTCGCGGATCGCCTGCTCGATGTTGCGCAGGGCCGTCTTGTCGAACGGGGTCACGACCGCCATGCGCGGTTCCGGCACGGAGAACGAGGCCAGCTGGTTGATCGGCGTCGGCGCGCCGTAGTAGTCGGCCACGATCTTGTTGAACATCGCCGGGTGCGCACGGCCGGTGCGGATCGCGGCGAAGTCCTCCTTGGCGACCACGACGGCCTTCTCCATCTTCTCCTCGGCTTCGAGGAGGGTCTCTTCGATCACCACTTGCTCCTGCGTGTCTTGAGTAAGGCCCGGCTGCGGTTCCGTTGCGGGGCGGCGGCCGGCTGCGTCGCGTCTTCTTTCCCCGACGCTTCCCGACCGGCATGACATTGTCCATCCCCCGGTCAGGGCGCGTCAGGCGGTGCCGGTCAGTCCCGGCTGCCGTGTTCACCCACCAGCGTGCCGATCTTCTCACCCTTGACGGCGCGCGCGATATTGCCCTCCGCAAGCAGCTCGAATACCAGGATCGGCAGCTTGTTGTCGCGGCAGAGCGTGATCGCGGTGGCGTCGGCGACCTTGAGCTCGCGGGTGATGACCTCGCCGTAGCCGAGGGAGTCGAACTTGACGGCGTCCGGGTTGGTCTTGGGGTCGGAGTCGTAGACCCCGTCCACACCGTTCTTGCCCATGAGCAGGGCCTCGGCGTCGATCTCCAGGGCGCGCTGGGCGGCGGTGGTGTCGGTGGAGAAGTACGGCATGCCCATACCGGCGCCGAAGATGACCACGCGGCCCTTCTCCAGGTGGCGGACGGCGCGCAGCGGGATGTACGGCTCGGCGACCTGCCCCATGGTGATCGCGGTCTGCACCCGGCTGTCGATGCCCTCCTTCTCCAGGAAGTCCTGGAGGGCGAGGCAGTTCATGACGGTGCCGAGCATGCCCATGTAGTCGGAGCGGGCCCGGTCCATGCCGCGCTGCTGGAGCTCGGCGCCGCGGAAGAAGTTGCCGCCGCCGATGACGACGGCGACCTGCGCGCCGTCGCGGACCACGGCCGCGATCTCACGGGCGATCTTGTGCACCACGTCGGGGTCCACGCCCAGGCCGCCGCCACCGGAGAAGGCCTCTCCGGACAGCTTCAGCAGAAACCGGCCGCGTACTTTGCCGTCGTCGCTCTTCTGGGCCTTGGTGGTCATGGAGATCCCGCCTCTTTCACGTGTTGCACATACGCATACGAAGAAGGCCATTGCCGGTGGGGTCGCTTTTCGCTGCCCATGCGCGGCAATGGCCTCCTCGTCAGATCTGCCGCCGTCCGTCACGTCCCTGGGTGTGGCGGTGTGTACGGACGACTGCTGTCGACCGACCCTATCGGGATTTCCCCGTGGGTCGCGTGTCGATCGCGGTACGGACTCAGATGCCGACCTTGATGCGCGTGAAGCGCTTCAGGGTGACACCGGCCTCGTCCAGGACCTTCTGGACCGACTTCTTGTTGTCGAGCGCGTACGGCTGGCCGAGCAGCGTGGCGTCCTTGAAGAAGCCGTTGAGGCGACCCTCGACGATCTTCGGGAGAGCGGCCTCGGGCTTGCCCTCGGCGCGGGTGGTCTCCTCGGCGATGCGGCGCTCGGACTCGACGACCTCGGCCGGCACGTCCTCCCGGGAGAGGTACTTCGGCGCGAAGGCGGCGATGTGCTGGGCGACGCCCTTGGCGACCTCGGCGTTCGGCTTGTCCAGCTCGACGAGGACACCGATCTGCGGGGGCAGGTCGGGCATCGTGCGGTGCATGTAGGCGGCGACGTAACCGCCGGCGTACTGCGCGAAGCGGTCCAGGACGATCTTCTCGCCGAGGTTGGCGTTGGCCTCGTCGACGTACGCCTGGACGGTCTTGCCGGGCTCGATCTCGGAGGCGAGCAGGGCCTCCAGGTCCGCGGGGGCAGTCTTGGCGACGTGCTCGGCGATCGTGTTGGCGACGGCCTGGAACTTGTCACCCTTGGCGACGAAGTCCGTCTCGCACTTCAGCTCGACGAGGACGCCGGAGGAGTTGTCGTCGGCGATGATCGAGACCACGGCGCCGTTCTCGGCGGAGCGGCCCTCGCGCTTGGCGACGCCCTTCTGGCCCTTGATGCGGAGCGCCTCGACAGCCTTGTCGACATCGCCCTCGGCCTCGTCCAGGGCCTTCTTGCAGTCCATCATGCCGGCGCCGGTGAGCTCGCGGAGCTTCTTGACGTCAGCGGCGGTGTAGTTCGCCATGAGTCTGTGAGTCTTTCTCGAAGTCGGGAGATCTGCCCGATCCACGATCTACACGTAGATGTAGAGCGCGAATCTATGGGTGAACGGCGGGGGCGTTCGGGATGTCGCCGCCCCCGCCGTCGACGCTGACGGGTCAGGCCTGCTCGGCGTCCGCGGCCGGAGCCTCGGCAGCCGGAGCCTCGGCAGCCGGGGCCTCGGCAGCCGGAGCCTCGGTCTGCTCGGCGTCGGCGACCTTCTCGGTCTCGGCGGAGGTCTGGACCTCGGCCTCGTCCGCCTTCTTCTCGCCCTCGAGCAGGTCGCGCTCCCACTCGGCGAGCGGCTCGCCGGCGGCCTTCTCGCCCTTGTCGCCGGTGGCAACACGAGAGCGGGAGATGAGGCCCTCGGCGACCGCGTCGGCGATCACGCGGGTGAGCAGGGTGACGGAGCGGATCGCGTCGTCGTTGCCCGGGATCTTGTAGTCGACCTCGTCGGGGTCGCAGTTGGTGTCGAGGATCGCGACGACCGGGATGTTGAGCTTCCGGGCCTCACCGACCGCGATGTGCTCCTTCTTGGTGTCCACGATCCAGACGGCGCTGGGCACCTTCTGCATCTCGCGGATACCACCGAGGGTCTTCTCCAGCTTGGCCTTCTCGCGCGAGAGCACGAGAAGCTCCTTCTTGGTCAGACCGGACGCGGCGACGTCCTCGAAGTCGATCTGCTCGAGCTCCTTGAGGCGCTGCAGACGCTTGTAGACGGTCGAGAAGTTGGTGAGCATGCCGCCCAGCCAGCGCTGGTTGACGTAGGGCATGCCGACGCGGGTGGCCTGCTCGGCGATGGCCTCCTGCGCCTGCTTCTTCGTGCCGACGAACATGACCGTGCCGCCGTGGGCGACGGTCTCCTTGACGAACTCGTAGGCGCGGTCGATGTACGACAGCGACTGGAGCAGGTCGATGATGTAGATGCCGTTGCGCTCGGTGAAGATGAAGCGCTTCATCTTCGGGTTCCAGCGACGGGTCTGGTGACCGAAGTGGACGCCGCTCTCCAGCAGCTCCCGCATCGTGACGACGGCCATGGCCGTATCTCCTTGAATTTCTCGGTTGTGCCGCGGGGGCCGGACGGCTCCCGCGCCTGACGCCCGGGTGCGCTGTGCCGCGAAGGACCGAGAAGCGCTGACATCTGCCGGTGACGGCCGGATGTCGGGGCGTGCGAAGTCGACCCGGTGACCCGGATCGCCACAAGAAGTGTACGGGACCGGCGAGGCGCCGGGTGACGCCGCTGTCCACAACCCCGGAGTAATCCACAGGTACCGGCCATGATCGGCGGAGCTGCGGGACGGTTTGACCATGATGGTCATGCGACGCGCGATGCGAAGGATGTGGGCGGTGACGGCGTTGCCGCTGGCCCTGGGGGCGACCGCGGCCCGTGCCTGGGTCGGGGCGGACGCCCCGCCGCCCCCGGCCGCGCCGCCCGTGCCGGCGATCGCCCGCGCCTGGCCGGTGGGGGTACGGCCGCCGGTCCTGCGGGGCTGGGAACCCCCGGCGACGGTGTACGGCCCCGGGCACCGGGGAGTCGACGTGGGGGCGTCCGCCGGTGAGCCGGTACGGGCGGTGGCGGCGGGCCGGGTCGCCTACGCGGGGCGGGTGGCGGGGAGGGGCGTGGTGTCGGTGCGGCTGGCGGGCACGGATCTTCGCACCACCTACGAGCCGGTGACGGCGACGGTGCGCACGGGGGACGAGGTGGCCGCGGGGCAGGTGGTGGGGACCGTGGAGCCCGCGGGTGCGCACTGCGGTGCGCGTGGGTGCCTGCACTGGGGGCTGCTGCGCGGGGAGACGTACGTGGACCCTCTGCTGCTGTTGCCGCCGTGGTTGTTGGACCGGGGTCCTTCGAGACTGCTTCCCGTGCTGGGGGTACCGCTCCCGAAGGGGTGATTCTGTGGGGTGCGCGGCCGCGGGCCGGTGGGGGCTGATCGCGCCCACGCGGCGGAGCCGCACATTGACTCAGCCCACTCAGCCCCGCGCCCCTGACGGGGCGCCTCAGCCCCTGACGCCCCGCAGTGCCATGCCCACCGCCGCGTCGGTGATCACCGCCGGGTCCTCCGCCGCCCCCAGCTCGATCCGCCGTACCGCGGCGTCCACGATCCCCTGCACCAGCATCGCCGCCAGCCGAGGCTGCTCATGCCCCAGCTCCCCCAGCGCCTCCACGATCATCGCGACCAGCCCGCCGTGCGCGGCCCGGATCTTCTCCCGCGCCCCCGCGTCCAGCTCGCTCGCCGAGATCGCGACCACCGCACGGTGCCGCCGGTCGCCGACCAGGGCCAGCTGCTGCCGCACATACGCCTCGACCTTGCCCTCGGCGGAGCCCGCCCGCTCCATCGCCGCCGCGACCTCCGCCGCCCACACCGGGAAGTCGGCCTCGCACAGCTCCTCGACCACGGCGGCCCGGGAACGGAAGTACTCGTACACGGAGGACCGCGCGAGCCCGGTGCGCTCGGCGAGCGCGGGGAACGTCAGCGCCTCCGTGCCGCCCTCGGACAGGAGGGCGCGCGCCGCGTCCAGCAGGGCGGCTCGCTGCATCGACCGGTGCTCGGCCACGGAGGCCGCTCGAATCCTTGGCACGTCAACCACTTTACGGACGCGCCGGGCCGGAGGGGAGGCAGCACGACGCAGACGCGGGGTGCCGGCCGGCGCCGTTGGCCGAAAACCTCCCGCCGGACCCGCTCAGCGGCCAAAACTCGCCAGCTTCGCCCGCAGTTGCAGCACCGACTTGGTGTGGATCTGGCTCACCCGGCTCTCGGTGACCCCGAGCACGTTCCCGATCTCGGCGAGGGTGAGGCCCTCGTAGTAGTAGAGGGTCACCACGGTCTTCTCCCGTTCCGGCAGCGTGTTGATCGCCCGCGCCAGAAACCGCCTGAGCTCCCGGTCCTCGGCCACCTCCACGGGGTTGTCCGCGGCGGTGTCCTCCAGCGTGTCCATCACGCTCAGCCCGTCGCCGCCCTCACCCCCGACGTGCAGCAGCTCCTCCAGCGCCACCACGTTGGCCAGCGACAGCTGGCTGAAGACGGCGTGCAGCTCGTCCACCTCGATGCCCAGCTCGGCGGCGACCTCGCCCTCCGAGGGCGTGCGCCGCAGCCGCGCCTCCAGGGTGGCGTAGGCCCGCTCCACGTTCCGCGCCTTCTGCCGGACCGAGCGCGGGATCCAGTCCAGCGCCCGCAGCTCGTCGATCATCGCGCCCCGGATCCGGGTGATCGCGTACGTCTCGAACTTGATCTCCCGGTCGACGTCGAACTTCTCGATCGCGTCGATGAGCCCGAACACGCCGGAGGAGACGAAGTCGGCCTGCTCCACGTTGGGCGGCAGGCCCACGCTCACCCGCCCGGCCACGTACTTGACCAGCGGCGAGTAGTGCAGGATCAGCTGTTCCCGCAGCCGGTCGTCCCCCGTCGCCTTGTACGACCGCCACAGCTCGTCGAGCGTCGAGGGAGCGGGCGGCCGGACTCTGCCACCGTCACGGGCGGCTGGGGGGATCGCCGCCCGGTCGGACCCGGAGGTGTGCTGGGGCATTCGTCGCCTTGTGCCGTTCTGCCGTGAAGTGCCAGGAAGTGCTGTGAAGTGCCGTGGAGTGGGGGGAGCGGGGAGTGAAAGCGATGGTTGGGCGAGGTGTCGTTCTCCTGTCGGTTGGCGCATTCCGTGTCAGGCCTTTCGTGAGCGTAGCGTGACTGGGGAGTCGCGGTGCGCGAACAACGAGGCTCCACCCCCGCGCGAACCCCCTGCGCGGCGCACCCCGCCGCGCCGGGCACATCGCTCTGCGTGATCACACGGGAGCGTCAACTCCGGGAATTCCCAAGGGCGTCGGGGGTTCCCCCGGACGGCCGAACACGTTCGGTCAACACCGGCTCCGACCGGCCCGGACCGAGATCACCGCCTGGCGTGTCAACTTCCAGCCATCGCCGTGTCGTTCGACGTAACCAAGTGCTCGGAGTTCGTACAGCCTCGCGACGGCCTCGTCCTCGGACGTCTGGGCGCCACGTGCCACCTCTTCGGGTGAGGCCGTCCGGTTGCCGGGCAGCGCGGACAGGACCTGCCGGGCGGCGGGTTCGAGCAGGTCGCGCGGGAGGACGGGGCCGCGTCTGGCCGGGGCCAGCTCGCCCATGTCACCCACGAGTTCGACGACCTCCGCGGCATCGGTGACCAGCACGGCCTCCCCGCGGAGCAGTTCGTGCACCCCGGCCGAGAGTCCGCTGGTGACCGGTCCGGGCACCCCCATGGTGAACCGGCCCAGCCGCTGCGCCGCCCGCGCGGTGACCAGTGAGCCGCTGCGGTGGGCGGCCTCCACGACGACGGTTCCCCTGGTGAGCGCCGCGATGACCCGGTTGCGGAGTACGAACCTGCTCGGCGTCGGATGCTCGCCGGGCGGCAACTCCCCCACCACCAGGCCCTGTTCGGCGATCCTGTTGATCAACTCGGTGTGGCCGCGGGGGTAGGGCCGGTCGACCCCGCAGGCCAGCACGGCGACGGTGGCCCCACCGGCGCCGAGGGCTCCGCGGTGGGCGGCGCCGTCGACGCCGTAGGCCCCGCCGGACACCACGACCCAGCCGCGCTCGGCGAGCCCCGCGGCGAGGACGGCCGCCATGTGGGCGCCGTACTCGGTGCAGGCCCGGGCCCCGACGACGGCGACGGCGCGCAGCGCCCACATCCGCAGACTGGGCCGGCCGCGCACCCACAGGCCGAGGGGGCGGGCGTCGCCGAGGTCGTCGAGCTGGCTGGGCCACTCGGCGTCGCCGGGGCACACGAACCGCGCGCCCGCCTCGCGCGCGACGGCGAGGTCGGTCCGGGGGTCGGCCTGCGCCGCGCGGGCCAGCAGGCCCGTCCACCGTCTGCCGCCGACACCGGGCAGGGGCTGCCCGCGTTCGCGCAGCCGGGCGGCCACCTCCGGCACGCCCCGCTCCCGCACCCACCGCCCGGCGGCCTCGTCGCCGGGCTCGACGACCCGGGCCAGAAAGACCCGGTCGAGCAGCTCGGGGTCGCTCATGGGGCGATCCCTTCCAGAACCGCGCCGCGCCGGACGCCGGTGCGCAGTTCCAGGGCCAGGTTGACGTCGTTGGCCGAGGGGCGGTCGCGGCCCGCCAGGTCGGCGAGGGTCCAGGCGACCCGGAGCACCCGGTCCAGGCCGCGGGCGGTGAGCAGGCCCCGGTCGAGGTCCAGCTCGGCCTTGACGAGCGCGCCCGGCCGGACGTGCCAGCGGGTGCGCAGCTCATGGCCGGGGACCTCGCTGTTGGTGCGCCAGGGCAGCCCGTCGAAGCGCCGGGCGGCCCGCTCCCGGGCCGTGCGCACCCGGTCGGCCACGGCGGCGGAGGACTCGGCGCCGGTGTGCAGCCGCAGCAGCTCCTGCCTGGCGACGGGTTCGACGCTCACCCTGAGGTCCACGCGGTCCATCAGGGGGCCGGAGAGCCGGGCGCGGTACCGCTTGATCGAGGAGGGCCGGCACTCGCAGCCGTCGCCAGCGGTGCCGTGCCGGCCGCAGGGGCAGGGGTTGGCGGCCAGGACCATGAGAAACCGCGCGGGCATCCGCAGCATCCCGGCGGCCCGGGCGATGACGACATGGCCCGACTCCAGGGGCTGGCGCAGGGCGTCCAGGACGCTGCTGTGGAACTCGGCGGCCTCGTCCAGGAAGAGCACGCCGCGGTGGGCCAGGGAGACCGCTCCGGGGCGCGGCAGGCCGGTTCCGCCGCCGACCAGGGAGGCCATGGTGGCCGAGTGGTGCGGGGAGCAGTAGGGCGGCCTGTCGACCAGCGGGTGGCCGGGTGGCAGCATCCCGGCGACCGAGTGGACGGCGGTGACCTCCAGGGACTCCTGCCGGCTCAGCTCGGGCAGCAGGCCCGGCAGCCGTTCGGCCAGCATGGTCTTGCCGGCGCCGGGCGGGCCCTTGAAGAAGACGTGATGGCGTCCGGCCGCGGCCACCTCCAGGGCGGCCCGGGCCACCTGCTGCCCGGCGACGTCCGCCAGGTCGGGGGCGTGGTCGCCGGTGACCATGCCGGTGCCGAGCCCCATGCCCGGGAGGGCGAGCCCGGCGAGGAACGGGTCCGGGCGGATCTCGCCGGGAACGGGCTCCTCGTCGGGCACCGGTTCGTCGGTGAGGACGGCGATCAGCTGGCGCAGGCTGCGGACGCCCAGCACGGACACCCCCGGCACCAGCGAGGCCTCCGGCACCGCGCTCTCCGGCACGACCACCTGCTCGTATCCGGCGTCGGCGGCGGCCAGCACGGCGGGCAGGATGCCCCGGACCGGCCGGACCCGGCCGTCCAGGCCCAGCTCGCCGATCATCACGATCTCGGCGAGCACCCGGGGATCGATCCGCTCGGCCGCCCCGAGCACGGCCGCGGCCACCGCGAGGTCGAAGCCGCTGCCGCTCTTCGGCACGGACGCCGGGCTGAGCCCGACGGTGAGCTTCTTCGAGGGCCAGGAGGCGCCCGAGTTCACCACCGCGGCGCGGACCCGGTCCCGGCTCTCGGTCAGGCTCTTGTCCGGCAGCCCCACCAGGGTGAAGGCGGCCACCCCGGGCTCCAGGTCGGCCTGGACCTCGACCACCACGCCCTCGACGCCGACCAGCGCCACCGAGCAGGTACGGGCGAACCCCATCTCACGCCACCCCCCGGGCGTGCTCGACCACGGGCGCCCCGCGCCGCGGCAGGAGCACCCCGACCACGTCGATGCGGACGCCGCCCGGCGGTGCCCCGCCGTGTGCGTGGATCCAGTGTTCGGCGAGGTCGCGCAGGCGCCGCGCCTTCTCCGGGGAGACCGCGGCCATGGGGTGCTCGAAGACGCCCGCCCGCCGGGTCTTGACCTCGCAGACGACCAGGACGTCCCCGTCCCGCGCCACGATGTCGATCTCGCCCGTCCTGCCGCAGCGCCAGTTGCGCTCCAGGACCGTCAGACCGGCCTCGGCCAGCCGCCGTGCGGCCAGCGTCTCGCCGTACTTGCCGAGTGCACTGCGTGCCAGATTCGTGTCCATGTCGGCACCACCTCCGGCGCCAACCGTCACGCATCCCCCGCCAAGAAGTTGATCTTGGTGGGTTACTCAGCGGTTGTGGACAACTTCATCACCCACACGAGTGACCACGACTCCACCGCTCAGCCGCCCGGAAGCTCCAGGTCGCTCTTGTTCAGCTCCTCAATGTTCACGTCCTTGAACGTGAGCACACGGACCTGCTTCACGAAGCGGGCCGGCCGGTACATGTCCCAGACCCAGGCATCCGCCATGGACACCTCGAAAAAGACTTCTCCCTGGACCGAGTGCACCTGCATCTCGTAGTCGTTGGTGAGGTAGAAGCGCCGCTCGGTCTCGATCACGTATTTGAACAGACCGACGACATCGCGGTACTCCCGGTAGAGCTTCAGCTCCATCTCGGTCTCGTACTTCTCGAGGTCCTCGGCGCTCATGGCATGTTCCCCTTCAGCCGTGCGATCCCACCATTGTGCGCCAGTCCCGCACGCCCCTAGACGATTTCCGTGTCAAGGGTGACGGGCCCGGCGGGGGGACCTTCGTCGAGCAGCCTACGGAACAGCTCGGCGAGTCTGGTCGGATACACCGTCTCATGTGCCCGGGTCAGTTCCTGGCACGTCCACCAACGTGCTCCGGCCACACTGCGCTGCTCCAGCTCGGTCAGGGCGGTGGCCTCGATGGCCGTCTGCGCCGTACGGGCCAGGTAGTACCACTCGTCCTGGTCCCAGCGGCGGCCGGCGAACGGGAAGGAGCATGTCCGCCGCCACAGCACCGGACCGAGTTCGACGTCCGTGATGCCGGTTTCCTCGGCGAGTTCCCGCAAAGCGGCCTGCTCACGGGTCTCGTCGCCCTCCAGACCGCCGCCGGGGGTGAACCACCAGTCGTCGGCCGGGTCGTCCGGCTCATGGCCGTGCAGGAGCAGGATGCGGTTCTCGGGGTCGAGGAGGACCACCCGGGCCACCTTGCGCAGGCGGCCCTCCGTCAGCGCCTCAGCGGGCACCGGCGGGCTCCGTACGGGCGCGGGGGCGGGAACGGCCCAGCAGGTTCGCGACCGGGCCGTAGGCGCCGCCCGCGAGGACCAGCACGCCACCGGCCACGATCATGAACTCGATGACGCGCAGCGGCCCCGGCCGGGAGAGGGCGCCCAGCGTCTCGAAGCCGGTCGGGCGCTTGAGCAGGCCCTTCATCGGCCAGATCACCGAATCCACGCGGGCGGTCACGGCGCTGCGGGCGACCGTGCCCTGCGCCGCGTCCGTGAGGTGGGCGGTGGAGTCCAGGGAGCCCTGGCGCTCGTCACCGAGGAGGAAGAGCCGGCCCTTCGGGACGGTGACGCTCGGGAAGCCCTGCAACTCGGCCTGGCTGCCCGCCGGCAGGTACGGCTCGTCGATCTGCTTGCCGTTGACCGTCAGCTTGCCGTCGGTGCAGCAGGACACGGTGTCCCCGCCGACCGCGACCACCCGCTTGACGACGTCCGCGTTGCTGACCCAGCTCTTGTCCTTGAAGACGACGACATCGCCCCGGCGCACCTGGCTGCCGTCGATGCGCTGGCCGAGGACCCGGTCCCCGGCCTCGATCGTCGGCGTCATCGAGCTGGTCGGCACGGTGTACGGCCGGTAGACCACCGCTCCCCAGGCGAATCCGCCGAGGAACAGCACGATGCCCAGCGCCACGGCGATCCCGGACAACCGCTGTCCGAGCCTGCCGCCGGCCTGTGCCGCACTCGTGCTGGTGCCTCCGCCGCTGCGCGGCGCCGTACGTATCGTGCTGTCGCCCATGAGGCCGCACCCTACCCGGCGGTACCGGGCAGGGGCAGCCCTTCTTCGGCGCCCCTGGTCACAAGCTCCCCAAGGCTTTCACATGGGGCGGTCAGCACAGGCGTGCGCGAGGCGGTCAGCGCTTGCCGGCGGCCACGCGCCTGTCGAACTTCCGCTCGACGCGGTCGCCACGCCGACGGCGCCACGCCACGACCGGCAGGACGGCGGCCACGGCCACGCCCTGCGGCGCCACCGAGAGCGAGGCCGCGGCGGACGACTGCGTGTTGATGCCGCTCTGGTCGAAGGTGTCCGGGATCGGCAGCGTGCCCCAGCGGTTGATCGGCCAGGCCTTGACGATGGCACGCCCGACGACGTCCTTCACCGGGACCATGCCGTGGTGCTTGTCGGACTGGTTGTAGCGCGAGTCCCGGGAGTTCTGGCGGTGGTCGCCCATCACCCAGATGTAGCCCTTGGGCACGTGGACCGTGAACTGGCCGCCCTGGTCGTCGACGCTGCACGGGGTGTTGCCCGGGTACACATACGGCTCGTTCAGCGGGTGGCCGTTGACCATGAGCGGTCCGCTGTTCTTGCAGGAGACGGTGTCGCCACCGACGCCGATGACCCGCTTGATCAGGTCCCGCTCCTCGGCGGACGGCATCAGGCCGATCCAGCTGAGGAAGGTCTGGATCGCGTTCGGCTGGACGGTGGGCTCGCCCGCCAGCCAGTCGTCCGGGTCGTGGAAGACGACGACCTCGCCGCGCTCCGGCTTGGAGCCGAACCACGGGGTGAGCTTGTCGACCAGGACCCGGTCACCCTGCTGGAGGGTGTTCTGCATCGAGTCCGAGGGGATCGAGAACGCCTGCACCAGGAAGGTCTTGATCAGCAGCGCCAGCACCAGGGCGATGACGACCAGGATCGGCAGCTCCTTCCAGAAGGAGCGTTGCTTCTTCGGTGCGGGCGCCGCGGGCTCACCCGGGTCCCCGTCCGTGCCCGCGCCGTCACCTCCGGAGTACGGACCCTCTGCCGGGGTGCCGTCTCCACCGGGCCCGGTGCCGTTTCCGGAGGTCGAGGCGCCGTCTGCGGAGGGGACATTCTCCACGGGGCGCCCGCTGTGCTCCTCGCCGTCGTGTCCCGACCGTGCGCCAACCGCCACATCCCCCACGCCAACTCCTTACTCCGTGCCGCCGCCCGCGCCGTCCCCGGCGCAGGCCCACCACTCCCATAACGAGCGGGAGTTCCGCAGGGCTCGGGAGTTGGATGTATCCGTTCGGATCGTCGGAGGCAACCCTATGCGACACCTGGGGAGCCGCGGTCGACCCCGACCCGGAGTCAGAAACGCTTGCGAAGGTTTTAGGTTCGTCGAGCTTGGTCCAGTGGCCGACGGGCCAGCCGATCATCATGGCCCGGCCCACCACCGAGGTGACGGCGACCGTGCCCCCGTAGTCGGTGTTCATGTGCGCCCGGGAGTCGGCCGAGTTGCCCCGGTGGTCGCCCATCACCCACAGCCGCCCCTGGGGGACGGTGATATCGAACTCCTGCATGGAGGGTGCGTTTCCGGGATACAGGTAGTCGCCCTCGGTCAGGGGTACGCCGTTGACGGTCACCCGGCCCTGTGCGTCACAGCACTTGACGTGGTCGCCGCCGACGCCGATGACCCGCTTGATGAGGTCCTTCTCGTTGGCGGACGGCAGCAGGCCGATGAAGGTGAGCCCTTCCTTGACCTGCTTGACTCCGACCGGGTCGTTCGCCTTGGTGGTCTGCTCGTCCGCCAGCCAGCCGCCCGGGTCATGGAAGACGACGACGTCGCCGCGGTGCGGTTTCCACCCGAACCACGGGGTGAACTTGTCCACCAGGACCCGGTCGCCGATCCGGATCGTCTGCTCCATGGAACCCGACGGGATCACGAAGGCCTGGACGAGGAACGTCTTCAGGACGAGCGCTATCAGGACGGCCACGCCGACCAGCAGCGGTATCTCCCGCACCGCGCCGCGCCGGCGCTTGCGCTTGACCTTGCGCTGCAGCTTGCGCCGCTCCGCGCGGGAACGGCCGCCCGGGCCGGAGGTGCGCCGGGCCCCGGTGGGCAGCAGGTTGGCGGCGACGTCGACCGGCGCGCCGCGCGGCTTGCCGCGGTTACCCATGGGACGCTCCGGCCGACGGCACGCGCGCGTAGGCGGCGGGACGGGTGAGACGGGTCCAGTGGGCGTACGGCCAAATGATCCAGTCGGCCCGGCCGATGACCTCCTTGACGGGGATCATGCCGCCGCCGGGTGAGCCGAGGTGGTCGCGGGAGTCGCTGGAGTCGCTGCGGTGGTCGCCGAGGACGAAGAGCCTGCCGCCGGGGACGACGACGTCGAAGGCCACGCCTGAGGGGGTGTCCCCGGGATAGAGGAACGCGGTCTCGTCGACCGGCCGGCCGTTCACCTCGATCCTCCCCTTCTTGTCGCAGCAGACCACGTGGTCTCCTCCCACGCCGACGACGCGTTTGATGTAGTCGGCGTCCCCGAAGTACCCGGAGCCGTCGAACACCACGACATCTCCCCGGCGCGGCCCGGCACCGAAACGGTACGCCAACTTATTTACGAGAACGCGGTCCCCGATCCTCAATCCCTGTTCCATGGATCCGCTGGGAATCTGGAATGGTTGCGCCACGAATGTGTTGAGGACGAGCAAAAACGCCAGGCAGGTGAAGAGGGTGAGGGTGATCCAGCCGCCGGGCAGCCAGTCGGTGACCCGCTGGGTGACCCGCGCCGCCAACGCGAAACGCGACCGGTCCTCCGCGGCCTCTGGTTCGGGGCGGGAGGAGCGGTCGCGCTCCGTGTGCTGTGCTTCGGTGTCCATCGGGGCCAGATGCTATCCGGCCTCGATGAGACTCCTTCTTACCGGCTCATTCGCCTACGGCGTGCGGGGGCCGGCACGCGAGATCACTTCTCGCGCTTCTCCTTGATCTTCGCGGCCTTACCGCGCAGGTCGCGCAGGTAGTAGAGCTTGGCGCGACGCACGTCACCGCGGGTGACGAGCTCGATCTTCTCGACGATCGGGGTGTGCACCGGGAAGGTGCGCTCGACGCCGACGGAGAAGGAGACCTTGCGGACCGTGAAGGTCTCGCGGACACCGCTGCCCTGACGGCGGATCACAACGCCCTTGAACTGCTGCACACGGGAGCGGTTGCCCTCGATGACGCGGACGTGGACGTTGACGGTGTCACCCGGGCGGAAGGCCGGGACGTCGCTGCGCAGCGACGCGGCGTCGACGGTGTCGAGCAGGTGAGACATTTCGTCTGCTTTCCTCGCTGATGCCACAGGTCATCAACGGAAACTAGGTGTTCCATGGGGTCTGCCGCGCGGGTCGGGGCGAGCGTCGTGTCCCCCTGCGGCAGGGGCGCACACCGGACGGACGCACAGCAGCGGCCTATTCTTCCACGCTCTCTGGCCTGCGCCAAAATCGGCCGTGGGGTTCGCCCTCCGGATCCGGGGCCCAGCCCAGGATGGAGAGCATCTCGCGGTCCTTCTTGTCGAACGCCTTGGGGTCGCAGCGCTCGATCAGGTCGGGCCGGTGGGCGGTGGTCCGCTTCAGGGCCTCGTCGCGGCGCCAGCGGGCGATCTTGCCGTGGTGGCCGCTGAGCAGCACGTCGGGGATGTCCCGGCCGCGCCAGACGGGCGGCTTGGTGTAGACGGGGCCCTCCAGGAGGTTCGCCATCGCGCCGGGTGCGAAGGAGTCGTCGCGGTGCGACTCGGCGTTGCCGAGGACGCCGGGCAGCAGCCGGGCCACGGCCTCGGTGATCACCAGGACCGCCGCCTCACCGCCGGCGAGGACGTAGTCGCCGATGGACACCTCGTAGACCGGCATCCGGGTGGCGTACTCGTCCATGACGCGCCGGTCGATGCCCTCGTAGCGGGCCGGTGTGAAGATCAGCCAGGGCCGCTCGGACAGTTCCACGGCGAGTTCCTGGGTGAAGGGGCGGCCGCTCGGGGTGGGCACGATGAGCGCGGGGGCGTGCGCGCCGGTCTCGTAGCCGTCGGCGAGGACGGTGTCGAGGGCGTCGCCCCAGGGCTCGGTCTTCATGACCATGCCGGGGCCGCCGCCGTACGGGGTGTCGTCGACCGTGTTGTGCCGGTCGTACGTCCAGGCGCGCAGATCGTGCACCTGGACGCCGAGCTGCCCACGCGCGCGTGCCTTGCCGACGAGCGAGACGTTCAGGGGTTCGAGGTACTCGGGGAAGATCGTGACGACGTCGAGCCTCATGCGCTGTCGTCCCTGGACGAGGAGCTGCGTCCGTCAGCGACTTCGTCACCGACCGCCTGGTCGTCGATCAGGCCGGGCGGCGGTGCGATGACCGCCTTCTGCTCCTCCAGGTCGATCTCGGTGACGATCTCCCCCACGAACGGGATCATCACCTCGCTGCCGTCCGGCCGCTCCACGATGAAGAGGTCCTGGGAGGGCAGGTGCGAGATCTCGGTGATCCGGCCGACCTCGGTGCCGTCCTCGGTGACCACGTCCAGGTCGATCAGCTGGTGGTCGTAGTACTCGTCCTCGCCCTCGGGCAGCTCCTCCGGGTCGATCTCGGCGATCAGGAGGGTGTTGCGCAGGGCCTCGGCGCCGGTACGGTCCTTGACGCCCTCGAAGCGCAGGAGCAGACGGCCGCTGTGCACCCGGCCGGTCTCGATGGTGAGCGGTCCCGCCGACGCGGGATCGGTGGCGAGTACGGCGCCGGGCGCGAGCCTGAGCTCCGGCTCGTCGGTACGTACCTCGACGGTGACCTCGCCCTTGATGCCGTGGGCGCGGCCGATCCGTGCGACTACCAGCTGCACTGTGCCTGTTCTCCTGTCATCTCCTGCTCGGCCTGCTCATACGACTGCGGGCCGGGGACGGCCAGTGGCCCTCCCCGGCCCGAGCCGGTTGCGATAAGCGTCAGCGGACGTGGTCCACGTCGACGAGGTCGACCCGGACTCCGCGACCGCCGATGGCGCCCACGACGGTACGCAGGGCACGCGCGGTGCGGCCGTTGCGGCCGATCACCTTGCCGAGGTCGTCGGGGTGCACCCGGACCTCCAGCACCCGCCCGCGGCGCAGGTCGCGCGAGGCGACCTGCACATCGTCAGGGTTGTCGACGATGCCCTTCACGAGGTGCTCAAGCGCCTCTTCGAGCATGCTGCTCAGGCCTCGGTCGACTCGGACTCAGCCGCGGCCTCGTCCTTCTTCTCAGCCTTCTTCTTCTGGGTGATCGCCTCACCCTTGCCCTCGTCGTCACCGCCGAGCGCCTCGAACGACGGACGCGCGGCCTTCGGCGCGGCGACGAGCAGCGGCGCCGGGGCGGGCTCGCCCTTGAACTTCTGCCAGTCGCCGGTCTTCTTCAGGATGGCGAGCACGGGCTCGGTCGGCTGGGCGCCGACGCCGAGCCAGTACGCCACGCGGTCGGCGTCCACCTCGATGACCGACGGGTTGTAGGTCGGGTGGTACTTGCCGATCTCCTCGATCGCACGGCCGTCACGGCGGGTGCGGGAGTCGGCGACGACGATGCGGTAGTGAGGCGAACGGATCTTGCCCAGACGCTTCAGCTTGATCTTGACTGCCACGGGAGTGGGTTCTCCTGGATTTGACGTGGTTGGGCACGGCGAGACTGCCGCGTGGGGTTGCGGTACCCGAGTGCCCGACGGACGCGTCAGCCGGAGGAGAGAGGGGTCCTGTGCGGCTGTCGAGTACAGCTAGCCATTGTGCCACACCCCGCGGGTCGCTTTTGGCCGACGGCCGGGGAGGGCGGCTGCGGGCATGCCGGAGACGCACCCGGCGCGAAGGTGAGGTACGTCGGGTGCGCGTGCCGTCGCCGGCGGAGCCGTCCGCGCCCACGTGCCGCCCGGGGTACCGCCCAGGCCCTTGAGGCACTGGGGGAGGCACGGCTGCCCGCGGGCTTTCGAGGCTCGGGGCGGCCCACGGGAGAGCAGGGCGTGACGAGGAGCAATGGCTGCGGCTGCCACGAGCAGCCGTGGCCTATGCCGCTCCCACGACCTCCGGGATACGGAACGGTTTGCCGCAGCCGCCGCAGACGATGGGGGCCTGGGCCAGGACCGACGGGACCACGCGGACGTTGCGCCCGCAGTCGCACACGGCCTTGACCCGGACGCCGCCGCCGGAGGAGCCGTGGCGGGCGGCCGGGCCGCGGAAGGTGCGGGTGGTGTCGGCGGACGTGGCCACCGTGTGCGCCTTGAGAGCGCGCTGCAGTCTCTCGATGGTCGGGCGGTAGCGTCGCTTCGCCTCGGGGTTGAGCGTGACCAGCGAGAAGCCGCTGCTGGGATGCGGCTCGTCGGGGTGGTCCAGGCCCAACTCCTCGGCGATCGCGAGGAATCGGCGGTTGTGGTAGCGGCCGGCCCGGGAGGTGTCGCGGATCCCGCGGGAGGCGGCGATGCCGTGGACTGCCTCATGGAGCAGTCGCTCGAAGGAGAGCTCGTGCCCGCACGCGGACGACGACTCCCCGATCAGGGACTCTGGCGCGGCAAGGTCCGGCAGCTCGGGGTGGTACCGCTGAATGTCGGCCCACGCCTGCGCCAGCTCTGCGGCGAGAACAGGTGGTGTCTGTGTCGTGCTCACGTAATGAGAACGAGCGGGAGTGCCCCTGTGTTCCTATTCCGGGTCATCCCAAATAATTTGCACTTACCCGTCAGTTGCCGCTGATGCGTGGAGACGAGTACGGGTGCGCTGATCTGCGGAGAAGCCTCACAGGCCATACCAAGCCGGTGCGTAGCCTGACGTACGACCCGCCACGTACCCATCGCCCGGACGCCTGGACGACGAAGGCCGACGGATGCGCAAGTGGCGTTTCGGCCGCCCTCGTGGCGGAAGCCCCACCCCGGTCAGCGCGCGCGGCGGCCCCGACGTTACCCGCGGCCCGTCGCCGTCCGGCACCGGCCCCTTTCCGGCGAGCGGACCGTGCGGTCGCCGGCCCGCCCGACCATGGCCGGAACCGCGGGTCGTGGGTCAGATGGTAGAGCCCCAAGTTGCCGGGATGTGAAATCTCGCCACAGTCGCGGCCCACGTACAAGCCGGGACCCGCGACCTCTGGACGCCATCGCGAGCCCGGAGTTATGTGGCATAGGTGGGAAGTGCGAGCGCACGGCACCGGGGCCACGGAATCGGTCAGTGCGTAACTCTCGGCGGATTGGGGCGCATATCTATGACACCTACGCTCGTGCGGCGCCACCTGTCTCACGCGGACTCACCACCCCGGGTGAACATGGGGGCACGCGCGCGTGACTGGTCCGAGATCCAGGAGCGGATGCTGGTGCCGCTCTACGAGACCGTCCACGAGCGGCTCGAAGTGGGTCCCGCCACCCGGCTGCTCGGCCTGCGCTGCGGTTCCGGTCTCGCCCTGCTGATGGCGGCGGCCAGAGGGGCCGCGGTCACCGGTGTCGACTCCTGCCCCGAACGGCTCGCGCTCGCCCGTGAGCGTCTGCTGCCCGACCCGGCCCGGAGCGCACGCGCGCGTGGCCGCTCCGCCCGGATCGTCGAGGGCGCGCCCCGGGACGCGGCGGTCGGGCAGGCGCCGGCGTACGACCTGATCACCGCCTTCGACCCGATCGGCTGCCAGGCCGGTGACGCCGAGGAACTCGGCGACCTGCTCGCCGAGGCGACGCCCCTGGCGGAGCACGGCGCCGCCGTGGTGCTGGCCGGCTGGGGTCCGCCGGAACGCTGCGCGACCTCGTCCGTGCTGCGGGTGGCCGCGAAGTTGGCCGATCCTTTGCGGAGCGCCGGAAGCTGGCGGCCCGCGTGCCGCGACGATCTGGAGGAGGTGGCCCAACGGGCCGGACTGCGGATCGACGGTTCCGGGCGGGTCTCCTGTCCGTTCGGGTACGCCGACACGGACAGCGCTGTGCGGGGGCTGCTGTCGACCGGGCTGTTCGACACGGGGATCGCGGCGGCCGGTGAGGAGCAGGTCGGCAAGGAGCTGGCCGAGGCCCTCCATGCGCACCTGCGGCCCGACGGCACGGTGTGGATGCCGAACGTCTTCCGGTATCTGATCGCCCGCGTGTACTGAGCGTTCCGCCGGGCGCCGCGGATCGACACAGCCCCGCGCCCCTTCGGGCTCGCTGACTCAGGTGCGCGCCTGGGCGACATGATCGGCGCGGTCCGGGACGCCGGGTGTGGTGCCTGGAGGCACCCCCGGCGGTGACCGGGGGAACCCGACGCCTGCGCGAACGTCCCGAAGCGGCCATCACACGATCGCGTCAAGCCGCCGTCGTCCGCGCTCGCCCGGAGGCCGTTGCGACCCCGGGCACTCGCGACGGGTGAACTCAGCCCATGAACTTCTTGAACTCGTCCGGCAGCTCGAAGTTCTCGGCGCCCTGCTGCGGCAGCCCGAAGGCGTTCCCGCTCTGCGCGGCGGCCTCGCGGCGCTGCGCCTCCTCCAGCTCCTGCTGCTTGCGCTTCATCGGGTTGCCGGAGCGCTGCTTGCCCTTGGCCTGCTTCGGCTGCTTCTTCTGCCGGCCGGGGCCGCCGCCCATGCCCGGGATCCCCGGCATGCCCGGCATGCCGCCGCCCTGTGCCATGCGGGACATCATCTTGCGGGCCTCGAAGAACCGCTCGACAAGGTTCTTCACGGCGCTGACCTCGACACCGGAACCCTTGGCGATACGGGCGCGGCGGGAGCCGTTGATGATCGTCGGGTCCTGGCGCTCGCCCGGGGTCATCGACTTGATGATCGCGGCGGTGCGGTCGACGTCCCGCTCGTCGAGGTTGTTGATCTGGTCCTTGATCTGCCCCATACCGGGCAGCATCCCGAGCAGCTTGCTGATGCTGCCCATCTTCCTGACCTGTTCCATCTGGGCCAGGAAGTCGTCCAGGGTGAAGTCCTGGCCCTTCTTCGACGCCAGCTTGGAGGCCATCTTCTGGGCCTCTTCCTGGCTGAACGTCTTCTCCGCCTGCTCGATGAGGGTGAGCAGGTCACCCATGTCGAGGATGCGGGAGGCCATCCGGTCCGGGTGGAAGGCGTCGAAGTCCTCCAGCTTCTCGCCGTTCGACGCGAACATGATCGGCTTGCCGGTGACCTGGCGGATGGAGAGCGCGGCACCGCCGCGGGCGTCGCCGTCGAGCTTGGACAGGACGACACCGTCGAAGCCGACGCCGTCCTGGAAGGCCTCGGCGGTGGTGACGGCGTCCTGGCCGATCATGGCGTCGACGACGAAGAGGATCTCGTCGGGCGAGACGGCGTCCCGGATGTCGGCCGCCTGCTGCATCAGCTCCTGGTCGATGCCGAGCCGGCCGGCGGTGTCCACGATCACGATGTCGTGGACCTTCTGCTTGGCGAACTCGATGGAGTCCTTGGCGACCTTGACCGGGTCCCCGACGCCGTTGCCGGGCTCGGGCGCGTAGACGGCGACACCGGCGCGCTCGGCGACCACGCTCAGCTGGTTGACGGCGTTGGGGCGCTGGAGGTCGGCGGCGACGAGCAGCGGGGAGTGGCCCTGCTCCTTGAGCCAGCGGCCGAGCTTGCCCGCGAGGGTGGTCTTACCGGCACCCTGGAGACCGGCCAGCATGATCACGGTGGGCGGCTGCTTGGCGAACCGCAGCCGGCGCGTCTCGCCGCCGAGGATCGTGACCAGCTCGTCGTTGACGATCTTCAGGACCTGCTGGGCCGGGTTCAGCGCCTTGGAGACCTCGGCGCCCAGCGAGCGCTCCTTGACGTTCTTGATGAACGTGCGGACGACCGGGAGGGCCACGTCCGCCTCAAGGAGGGCGATGCGGATTTCCCGGGCCGTGGCGTCGATATCCGCCTCGCTGAGCCGACCTTTGCCCCTGAGGGACTTGAAAGTGGCTGAGAGACGATCAGAAAGGGTATCGAACACGGCTGCGTCGGTCCTCGGCTTAGGCGACAGTCTGGGCTGCCCTCCAGGGTATCTGGCCGCGCAAGCGAATCGTCCCCGCCTGCCGGATCCGCGGACGGGGACGAGATCCCCGCGGCGGCGGGGAGCAGGCATCGCCGACCGGCCCTTCCCGCGAAGAGGCGGACCAGGACCGTCCTCGCCTCGGCGAGGAGCACACCCGGTGAAACGCGTGACGCGAGCCCAGGGTCACGCCCTCAGCGTCTCCTCCAGCTTCCTGGCCACAGAGGCCGCCTCCTCCGCGGGCAGCGGCGCGTGGTCGGTGCCGGTCACGTAGAAGGCGTCGACGGCGTTGGAGCCGAGCGTGCTGACATGCGCGCTGCGCACCCGCACCTCGGCGTCCTCCAGCGCCCGCCCGATCCGGAACAGCAGACCCGGCGCGTCCTGGGCGCGGACCTCGAAGACCGTCGCGTGCCGGGAGGCCGCGGAGGCCACCGTCACGCGCGGCGGCGGGGCCACCCAGCCCCGGCGCCTCGGATAGGCCGCGTCCCGCTCCGCGAGGCGGCCGGCGATGTCCAGGGAGCCGTCCAGGGCGCGGACCAGGTCGGCGCGGAGCCGGGCCGCCTGCGGCAGCGAGCCGTACTCGGCCGCGACCCGCCAGTTGAGGAGCAGGACGGTGCCGTCGTCGACGTCGGCCGGGAGCCGGAGGGAGCGCAGTTCGGCCGTGCGGACCGTGAGGCGGTGCACGGCCAGCACGCCGGAGACGGCGGGGAGGACGCCCGGCTGGTCCGGTACGGCGATGACCAGTTCGACGCCGAGCGGTTCGGGGTCGCCCGCGGGCTCCTCGCCGGCCGCCGCCGGCTCGGTCTGGGCGCGCAGGGCCAGGACCGGGGCGCCGGTGCGGTGGGCCTCGATGGCCAGCCGCTCCTGCTCGGCCGTGGGCGCGCCCGGTTCGGGCTCGTCGGCGCTGTCCCCGGCGAGGACCGCCGAGACCCGCTTGACCAGGTCGGCGACGAGCGAGCCGCGCCAGGTCGACCAGGCCGCCGGGCCGGTGGCCAGCGCGTCGGCCTCGGTGAGGGCGTGCAGCAGTTCCAGGGTGCCCTGGGTGCCGACCGCGTCGGCGACCAGGCGGACCGTGGCCGGGTCCTCGAGGTCGCGCCGGGTGGCGGTCTCGATGAGCAGCAGGTGGTGTCGTACGAGGGTCGACAGGACCGCCACCTCGGCGCGGTCGAAGCCGATCCTGGCCGCCACGTCCTTGACGATGATCTCGCCGGCCACCGAGTGGTCGCCGGGCCAGCCCTTGCCGATGTCGTGCAGCAGGGCGGCGACCAGCAGCAGGTCGGGGCGGTGGACGCGGCGGGCGAACTCGGAGGCGCGGACGGCGGTCTCGATCAGGTGCCGGTCGACGGTCCAGATGTGCACGGCGTTGCGCTGCGGCCGGCAGCGCACCCGCTCCCAGTCGGGCAGCAGGCGGGTGATCAGGCCCTCCGCCTCCAGCGCCTCCCAGACCTCGACGGTCGGGCGGCCGGAGCCGAGCAGGGTGACCAGTTGCTCGCGGGCCTCGGCGGGCCAGGGCGTGGGCAGGGGGCGTGCGGTGGCGGCCATGCGCCGTACGGCGTGCAGCGAGAGCGGGAGGCCGGCCTGGGCGGCGGCGGCCGCGGCGCGCAGCGGAAGCACGGGGTCGCGTTCGGGGCGGGCGGCGCGGGCGAGCACCACCTCGCCGTCCTGCTCCACCACCCCTTCGGCGAGCGGGGAGCGCTCGGCGACCGGCTTGCCGCCGCCCAGCATGGCGCGCAGCCGGGGCCGGACGGCGCGCGAGCGCAGCACGCGCCCCACTTCGCGCCAGGTGACGTCGCTGGCGTACGAGATGACGCGGGCGGACTCGTAGACCTGGCGCAGGAGGGTGTCGGCGTCGAGGAGGTCCAGTTCGGCGGCGACCTGGTCCTGCTCCTGGAGCGCCAGGCGGTCGGTGGCGCGCCCTGTGGTCAGGTGCAGGGCGTCGCGGACGTCGAGGAGCCGCCTGCGGGCGTCGGCGAGGCCCTCGCGCGGGGCGTCGGCCAGCCAGGAGGCGGCGACGGCGCGCAGCGCGGTGGCGTCCCTCAGGCCGCCGCGGGCCTCCTTCAGGTCGGGTTCCAGGAGGTACTGGAGCTCGCCCTGGCGTTCGGCGCGCTCGGCGCAGAGTTCCTGGAGTTCGGGCAGGCGCTTGGGCGCCTGGTTGCGCCAGTCGGCGAGGATCGCGGTGCGCAGCCCGGAGGTCAGGCCGAGGTCGCCGGCGAGGTGGCGGGCGTCGAGCAGGCCGAGCTGGACCTTGAGGTCCTCGCCGGCGGTCCTGCGGGCCTCGGCGGGGGTGCGCACGGAGTGGTCGAGGGCCAGGCCCAGGTCCCAGACGGGGTACCAGAGCCGGTCGGCGACGGCGGCCAGCGCGCCGGAGTCGCCGCCGTCGTGCAGCAGCAGGAGGTCCAGGTCGCTGCGTGGGGAGAGCTCGCCGCGGCCGTAGCCGCCCACGGCGATGAGCGAGACACCGCCCTTGATGCCCTCGGTGGCCGCGGCGAACAGCCCGGTCAGCCATTCGTCGGTCAGCTCGGCGAGAGCGGCACGGCGCGGCGGCCCGGACCGCGCCTCCTCGGTGAGGAGGCGCAGCCGGGCCGCCGCGTAGCCGCTGGGTCCCGTGTTCTCCGCGTCGTTCCGAACTTCCGTACCCGTCACCCAGCGACTCCTGCCTGTGTTCAGGTGGTTCTGATCTACAGCGCGTCCGGGCCGCGTTCGCCGGTGCGGACCCGTACGGCGGTCTCGACCGGGACCGACCAGACCTTGCCGTCACCGATCTTGCCGGTGCGGGCGGCCTTGACGACGACGTCGATCACCTGCTCGGCGTCCTCGTCCTCGGCCAGCACCTCGATGCGGATCTTGGGCACCAGGTCGACCGTGTACTCGGCACCACGGTAGACCTCGGTGTGGCCGCGCTGCCGACCGTAGCCGCTGGCCTCGGTGACCGTGAGGCCGTGCACGCCGAAGGCCTGCAGGGCCTCCTTGATCTCGTCGAGCCGGTGGGGCTTCACGACGGCGGTGATGAGCTTCATGCGTCCACCTTCTTGCTCGAACCGGCCAGGGCCGCGGCGGAGACGGAGCCGACGACACCGCCGCCCGCACCGCTGAAGTCGTATGCAGTCTCGGCGTGCTCGGCCTGGTCGATGCCGGAGATCTCCTCGTCCTCGGTGACCCGCATGCCGAGGGTCTTGTCGAGGAGGAAGGCGAGGACCGCGGAGGCGACCAGGGAGTAGCCGAGGACCGCGCCGACACCGGCGAACTGCTTCCACAGCTGGGTCCAGCTGTGGTCGCCGTAGAAGACGCCGGTCGCGGTGGACTGGCCCTTGCCGGTGGCGAAGAAGCCGATGAGCAGGGAGCCGATGATGCCGCCGACCATGTGGACGCCGACCACGTCGAGGGAGTCGTCGTAGCCGAACTTGAACTTCAGTCCGACGGCCGCGGCGCAGGCGACACCGGCGATGGCGCCGACGGCGATCGCGCCGAGCGGGGAGACCGCACCACCGGACGGGGTGATCGCGACCAGACCGGCGACCGCGCCGGAGGCGGCGCCCAGGGTGGTGAACGCGCCGTGGCGGATCTTCTCGTAGGCGAGCCAGGCGAGCATGGCGGCGGCGGTGGCGACCTGCGTGTTGACGAACATCAGCGCGCCGACGCCGTCGTCGTTGCCGAGCCACGAGCCGGCGTTGAAGCCGAACCAGCCGAACCACAGCAGACCGGCGCCGAGCATGACCAGCGGGAGGCTGTGCGGGCGCATCGGGTCCTTCTTGAAGCCGACGCGCTTGCCGATGACCAGGATGACGCCGAGGGCGCCGGCACCGGCGTTGATGTGGACCGCGGTACCACCGGCGAAGTCGATCACGCCGAGCTTGTAGGCCCAGCCGTCGGCGCCCCAGACCCAGTGGGCGACCGGGACGTAGACGATCGTGAGCCACAGGGCGACGAAGAGCGCCCAGGCCGAGAACTTGACGCGGTCGGCGATCGCACCGCTTATCAGGGCCGGGGTGATGACCGCGAACATCATCTGGAAGACCATGAACACGAAGATCGGGATCGTGTAGCCGTCCCAGAGCTCCGTCAGTCCGACGTTGCTCATGCCCAGCCAGTCGGAGTTGAAGCCGATGAAGCCGTTGCTGGAGCCGAAGGCCAGGGAGAAGCCGTAGAGCACCCACAGGATGGTGACGATCCCGATGCTGACGAAGCTCATCATCAGCATGTTCAGGGTGCTCTTGACGCGGACCATGCCTCCGTAGAAGAAGGCCAGGCCCGGTGTCATGAGCAGCACCAGGGCGGAACAGATGAGCATGAAGCCTGTGTTCGCGGAGGACAGTTTGGGTGCCTCCGCGGCAAGCGTGATGGCGGCTGGTGCCATCGGCGTCTCCTCGTCGATTGATACGGCCCCGGGTGCGGGCGTTGCCTGAATGCGGTCCGGTCAAGCGGGGGGTGGGCCGGTTATGCGCCATGAGATTGACGCAGCGCGGTTTCGGACACCGCCCCTCGTTGTTTCGCCGCAGTGACGAAGGGGTCGCGGGTGTTACGCCTCGATGAACTGGCTGATGTTCGCCGACCGGATCGTTATCGTGGCGCAACCTTCACCCAGAGGAATGAAACCGGCCGCGGCGGCCTTCCGATGACCTGGCGTGGGAGAGCCGAGTCGGGCATTCGGGAGGACCGGCCGCGGCCGGGGTCTTGGGTTTACCGGGGCTCAGACCGCCTCGGCGGTCTCCGGGAGGTCGACGGCGAGCTGTTCGGTGAGGTCGACGACGGCCGCGAGGTCGCCGTGTTCGCGGACGGCCGAGTCGACCGTCTTTCGAATACGAGTGTTGACGCGCTCGGAGCGCACCTTCTTGGCGATGCCCATGGCCTCGGAGGCCAGTGCCGTGCTCTGCTCGGGCTCGCCCCGCAGCAGGTGCACGGTGGCCATGCCGATGAGATTGAGCGCGTACGACCGCTGGTGCTCGGCGTCCTTGGCGAACAGCTCCACGGCCTTCCGCATCAGCGGCTCGGCCAGCGAGGCGTAGGTGGGGCTGCGGCCGGCGACATAGGCGAGGTCACGGAAGGAGTGGCTGTTCTCGCCGTAGAGCTCGGCCTCGGAGAAGAACCGGATCCAGTCGGGGTCCGGGGCGTCCCACTCGTCGGCCTCGGCGAAGGTGTCCTCGGCCATCCGGACCGCCCGCTTGCACTTGCCGGGCTGCCCCATGTTGGCGTAGGCGCGGGCCTCCATCGCATACAGCATCGACTGGGTGCGCGGGCTGGCGCAGTCCCGGCTGCCGTACTGGGCGAGGTGGATCAGCTCCAGGGCGTCGTCGGGCCGGCCGAGGTGGATCATCTGGCGGCTCATGCTGGAGAGGACGTACGAGCCCAGCGGCTTGTCACCGGCCTCCTTGGCCGCGTGCAGGGCGAGCACGAAGTACTTCTGGGCGGTGGGCTGGAGCCCGACGTCGTACGACATCCAGCCGGCCAGCTCGGCCAGCTCGGCGGCGACCTTGAAGAGCTTGCGGGCGGTGGCCTCGGGCTGGGGTTCCTGGAGGAGGTCGGTCACCTCGTGCAGCTGGCCGACGACCGCCTTGCGGCGCAGGCCGCCGCCGCACTGGGCGTCCCACTGGCGGAACATCACCGTGGTGGACTCCAGCAGCTCCAGCTCGGGCCTGGAGAGGCGGCCGGGGCGGCGGGAGTCGGCGGCGGACTCGGGGGGCGGCTGGGGGCCGCCCGGCGAGGGAACCAGCCAGCGCTGCATGGGCTCGACGAGGGACGGGCCCGCCGTCAGCACCAGCGACGTTCCGAGGAAGCCGCGCCGCGCCAGCATCAGGTCGCTGCGCGAGAACTCGCTGAGCAGGGCCACCGTCTGCGGGCCCGTCCAGGGCAGGTCGACGCCGGTCGCGGAGGGTGACTGGCGGGCGGCCCGCAGCCCCAGGTCCTCGACCGAGACGACGCAGCCGAACCGTTCGGAGAACAGCTCGGAGAGGATCCGCGGGATCGGCTCGCGCGGGTTCTCCCCGTCGAGCCAGCGGCGCACTCTGGACGTGTCAGTGGAGATGTGGTTGGCACCCAATTGGCGTGCCCTGCGGTTCACTTGCCGAGCCAGCTCGCCCTTCGACCAGCCGCTGCGCACGAACCACGAGTTGAGCAGCTCATTGGGGCGCTTGTCCATGCTGGTCGCGGTCGTCCCACTACCGCTGTTGCCGCCCACTGGAACGCCCCCATCCCTGAGACCACTTGATGCCGGATGCGCCAAGCCCTATCAGAATGCCGGTAAATACGGCCGCCCGTCCGGTAGTTCTCACCCTTCGAACGGGATGCCGAGTTGCCTCCGGCATACCCACGAGTGCAAGTGCCCCCAGGCCTCGTGCACTCAAAGTAATCCTACGATCACTGCTCCAGCCATGGCGATCCCGGAAACGCCACCATTCGCCACCCCTTTGAATGAACTCACGATGGCCTTGGCGCGATTCACTTGACATAGGACGGCCGGGAGTAGGCGGAGCGATGCACTCGGGGGCGCACGCCTCCAGACGCACCACCCTGGACGCTTCAGGGCGCTGCCGTGATCTTGTGGGCGCGCGGGAAAGCGGAGCCGTAGCGTCACGTTCCGTTTCCGTCCCGTTCCGTGTCGTAACCACCGGCGCGCCGGACCCGTTGGAGGGGGCATGGGCTTCACGATCGGCGGCATTCGCGAGATCCGCTCCGGCACCCGCCGGCGCGGTCGCTCATCGGACTGCACCGCCGTCGCCGAGTTCACCGGGCTGTGGGGCTGGGACGTGGTCCCGGGCGCCCGGGCCGCGGCCGGCGCGTGCTCCTGCGGGCACGCCGACTGTCCCGCGCCGGGAGCGCATCCGCTGGACTTCGCGCCCCAGGTGTCCGCGGGCGCCACGCTCGACGAGGTCATCAAGGCCTGGGGAGAGTTCCCGGGTGCCGCGGTGATGCTGCCGGTCGGCCGCGCGTTCGACGTGATCGAGGTCGCCGAGCCCGCCGGGCGCCGCGCCCTGGTCCGCCTGGAGCGCATGGGCCTCCCGCTCGGCCCGGTCACCGCCACCCCGGACGGCCGCGCCCACTTCTTCGTCGCCCCCGGCGCCGCCGCCGAGCTCCCCGAGCTGCTCTACCGCACGGGCTGGGACGACCCGACCTCCCTCGACCTGCGCGGCCTCGGCTCGGGCAGCCACATCACCGCCCCACCGTCCGACCGGGGCGGCCTGGGCCCGGTCCGCTGGCTGCGCCCGCCGGCCCTGGACTCGGCGACAAGGCCACCGGCGGCGAGGCTGCTGCTGGGGACGCTGGCCTACGTGGCGCACCGGTCGCGGGCGTAGCCGCAGGGGCCCGGGGGCCCATACGCCGAAGCGCCCGTCCCCGACTGCGTCTTCGGGGATCGGGCGCTTCTTTGCGAGCTCGGGGCGGGTAGATCCATCCCCTCCCGGTCAGTCACCGATAAGGGCATCCACGAACGCCTCCGGCTCGAACGGCGCCAGGTCGTCCGCGCCCTCGCCGAGACCGACGAGCTTGACGGGGACGCCCAGTTCGCGCTGGACCGCGATCACGATGCCGCCCTTGGCGGTGCCGTCCAGCTTGGTGAGGACGATGCCGGTGATGTCGACGACCTCGGCGAAGACCCGGGCCTGGACCAGGCCGTTCTGGCCGGTGGTGGCGTCGAGGACGAGCAGCACCTCGTCCAGCGGAGCGTGCTTCTCCACGACCCGCTTGACCTTGCCCAGCTCGTCCATGAGGCCGGTCTTGGTGTGGAGGCGCCCGGCGGTGTCGATGAGCACCACGTCGACGCCCATCTCCTTGCCCTCCTTCACCGCGTCGAAGGCGACGGAGGCGGGGTCGCCGGCCTCGGGGCCGCGCACGGTGTAAGCACCGACGCGCTCGCCCCAGGTCTGGAGCTGGTCCGCGGCGGCGGCCCGGAAGGTGTCGGCGGCGCCGAGCACGACCGTACGGCCGTCGGCCACGAGGACGCGCGCGAGTTTGCCGGTGGTGGTGGTCTTGCCGGTGCCGTTGACGCCGACGACCATCACGATGCCCGGCTTGCGGTCGGCGGGCTCGGTCTTCACCACGCGGTCGACGTCGGTGCCGATGAGCTTGAGCAGCTCCTCGCGGAGCAGGCCGCGCAGCTCGTCGGGGGTGCGGGTGCCGAGCACCCGGACGCGCTCGCGCAGCCGGTCGACCAGCTCGGTGGTGGGCTGCACACCGACATCGGCGGTGAGCAGGATGTCCTCGATCTCCTCCCAGGTCTCGTCGTCGAGGTGCTCGCGCGAGAGCAGCGTGAGCAGGCCCTTGCCGAGGGCGTTCTGGGAACGGGAGAGCCGGGCGCGCAGCCGGACCAGCCGGCCGGCGGTGGGCTCCGGGATCTCGATCTCGGGGGCGGGGAGCTCTTCCACGACGACGGGAGCCGAGCCGTCGGGAAGGTCGACCTCCTCTATCGTCCGGCGCGGTTCGTCGCGCGGCATCTCGGCCTCGTCGCCGACGTGCGGCTCGGCCGGGGGCGCGGTGATGTCCGGCGCGGCGGGGGGCGGCGGGGGCAGCGACTTCTTGCGCCGGCTGCCGACGACGAGCCCGCCGAGCACGCCGAGCACGACCACGGCGATGATTACAGCAAGGATGACGGTTTCCATAACGGGTCCAGTATCCATCCCTCCCCCACGGCCGACTTTGTTCCCTCGCGCGGGAGTTTCTGGATGATCCTCGGAATCCAGTCACCCCCATTTGATACCTTTTGAGGAGATTGGTCGGACTCCCGTACGATGACTGACCATGAGCTCCACCGCCCACCACGATGGCGCGCTCGAACATCTCGAAGAGTCGCTGGCACACCACGGCCTCGAGACCCGGGGCCTCGAACCGGTCCCGGACTCCGAGCGCACCGGCACGCCCCGCGGTCTGCTCCCCACCTGGATCGCCGCCAACATCACCGTCCTGCTGGTGACCATGGGCGCGAGCCTGGCGGCGTCGTTCGGGCTGAACTTCTGGCAGTCCCTGGTGGTCGGCGTCGCGGCGCCGGTCGTGTCGTACGGCCTGGTCGGGCTCATCGGCATCGCGGGCAGACGCGGCGGCGCGCCGGGCATGGCCCTCTCCCGCGCGGTCTTCGGCCAGCGCGGCAACCTGCTCCCCGGCGCACTGATCTGGGTGGCGCGCTGGGGCTGGGAGACGATCAACGCGGTGACCGGCGCCTACGCGTTGCTGAGAGTGGTGGACGTCCTCTTCGGGATGAGGAGCAGCACCGCCCTGGTCGTCGTCGCGCTCCTCCTCTTCGTGATCGCCACGTTCGCGATCTCGGGCATGGGCATCGGGGCGGTCCGGTACTGCAACCGGTGGGCGACCTGGTTGTTCGGCGCCTTCTCACTGCTGGTCCTCGGCCATCTGATCGCGGCGACGGACTGGGCCGGGGTGTTCGGCCGGCCCGCCGGCTCCGCGGCCGCGATGGTCACCGGGGCCGGGCTGATCGCGGCGGGCGGGATCAGCTGGGCACCGTCCGCGCCGGACTTCGCGCGGTATCTGCCGGGTACGGCGTCCTCGGCGGCGATCGTCCGCAACACGGTCGGCGGCGCCGGGATCGTCGTACTCCCGTTGGTCCTGATGGGCGCGGTGACGGCAGCCGCCTCGCCGGCCCTCGCCAAGGCGGCCGACCCGGTCTCCTTCCTCGGCGAGGTCCTCCCCCGCTGGCTGGCGGTCCCCTATCTCCTCATCGCCCTGGTCGGGATGCTGACGATCAACGCGATGTCGATGTACTCGGCGGGCTTCACCGCGCAGACGCTGGGCTTCCGCATCCACCGGCACTGGGCGGTCGCGGTCAACGCGGTGATCTCGCTGGTCCTCGGTGGCGCCCTCATGCTGGTCGCGACCTCCTTCCTGGCCTCTTTCATCGCCTTCCTGTCGCTGCTGGCGGTGGCGTTCTCGGCGTGGGTGGGCGTCTTCGGGGTCGACATGCTCCGCCGCCGGGAGTACGACGCCGCGGCCCTCCTCGACACCACGCGCACCAGCGCCTACTGGTACCGGGCGGGCTTCTCCCCCGCCGCCGTCGCGGCCTGGGCGCTCGGCCTGGCCGCCGGTCTGCTCTTCACCACGTGCGACTGGTTCACCGGCCCGCTCGCCACCAACAACCCCGTCGGCCGGTACGGCCTCGGCTGGCTCTCGACGATCGCCGTCTCGGGGCTGCTGTACGGGGTGCTGCCGAAGCCGGCGGTGGCGCCGGGAGCCGCCGCCGGGCGGCGCTCGCCTATGGCTGTCTGACGCATCGTCAGCTAACGTCCCCCGCACCAGCCGCCCGGTGAAGGGGGTCCCCCATGGCCGTCTCGGTCGTCCGTTTCAACCTCGTCGAACCCGACGCCTCCCCGGCGACCCTGGCCGCCCGGTACCGGGCGGCCCTCGACATGGCCGCGTACGCCGACGAGCACGGGGTCACCACCGTGCAGACCGAGGAGCACCACGGCGTCGAGAACAACTGGCTGCCCTCGCCGTTCACCTTCGCGGGCGCGGTGTTCGGGGCGACCCGGAGCATCGCGGTGACCGTGTCGGCCGTGATCGGCCCGCTGCACGACCCGCTGCGGCTCGCCGAGGACATCGCGGTCCTCGACCTGCTCAGCGGAGGCCGGCTGGTGACGGTGGCCGGGATCGGCTACCGGCCCGAGGAGTACGCCCTCTTCGACGTGGAGTGGAGGCGGCGGGGGCGGCTGCAGGACGAGCTGCTGGAGACGCTGCTGAAGGCGTGGACCGGGGAGGAGTTCGAGTACCGGGGCCGTACGGTACGGATCACGCCCCGCCCCTTCACCGACCCGCACCCCCTTCTCCTCGTCGGCGGCTCCTCCAGGGCCGCCGCCCGCCGCGCCGCCCGCCTGGGCCTGCCGTTCTTCCCGAGCGCGCATCTGCCGGAGCTGGAGGCCTACTACAAGGAGATGCTCACCGAGTACGGCACGGAGGGCTGGACGATGATGCCCACGGCCGAGACGCCCCTGCTGCACATCGCCGAGGACCCGGACCGGGCGTGGGCCCGGTACGGCGAGCACTTCCTGCACGAGGCGCGCACCTACGCGTCCTGGCAGTCCGGCGACATCCACTCGGCGGTGCGGTCGGCCGCGACCACGGTCGGGGAACTGCGCGAGGAGGGCGTCTACCGCATCCTCACCCCCGAGGAGTGCGTGACGGCCGGACTGGACAACCTGGTCCTGCATCCACTGGCGGGCGGAATGCCGGTGGAGGAGGGCTGGCGGAGCCTGCGGCTGTTCGCGGAGACCGTGCTTCCGGCGCTGCCGGCGTAGCGGGGCGAGGCACACCGACGATCGGCCACGCGAGGGATTCGGCACCGCCGGACAGCGCCGTCGTGGCCGATCAGCGTGGCGGCGGAAAAAACGTCCGCAGCGAGACCTGCACGACAGGGGACTGCGCGACGGTTCGGCACCGCCGGACAGCGCCGTCGTGGCCGATCAACGTGGCGACGGAAAAAACGTCCGCAGCGAGGCCTGCACGACAGGGGACTGCGCGACGGTTCGGCACCGCCGGACAGCGCCGTCGTGGCCGATCAGCGTGGCGGCGGAAAAAACATCCGCAGCGAGGCCTGCACGACAGGGGACTGCGCGACGGTTCGGCACCGCCGGGCAACGGCGTCGTGGCCGATCAGCGTGGCGGCGGAAAAACGTCCGCGGTGGGATCAAGAGACCGAGCGTGTGTGCCGTGGGCATGAGCCGCCGCCCCGCCCGGGCAGTGACCGGGCGGGGCGGCGGGGGGAGACGAGGAGAGGGGCAGCGGGGACTTGGCCCTTCTCCCCGAGTCGAGGGGGCCTGCTCAGCCCATTTCCTCCAGGGCCTTGCCCTTCGTCTCCTTGACGTACCTGAGGACGAACGGGATGGAGAGGGCCGCGAAGACCGTGTAGATCACGTAGGTGCCGGAGAGGTTCCAGTCGGCCAGCGACGGGAAGCTCGCGGTGATGGCCCAGTTGGCCAGCCACTGCGCGGAGGCGGCCACGCCCAGGGCGGCGGCGCGGATCCTGTTGGGGAACATCTCGCCGAGGAAGACCCAGACGACCACACCCCACGACAGGGCGAAGAAGAGGACGAAGATGTGGGCGGCGATCAGGGCGACCCAGCCCTGCGTGGCCGGCAGCTTCCCGTCGACGAGGGCGTAGGAGAAGGCCCAGGCCTCCAGGGCGAGGCCGACGACCATGCCGACCGAACCGATGAGGGCCAGCGGCTTGCGGCCGACGCGGTCCACGAAGATCATCGCGATCACGGTGCCGATGATGTTGATGATCGACGTCGTGAAGGAGTAGAAGAACGAGTCCGTCGGGTCGACGCCCACCGACTGCCAGAGCGTGGAGGAGTAGTAGAACGCCACGTTGATGCCGACGAACTGCTGGAAGACCGACAGGCCGATGCCGACCCAGACGATCGGCTTGAAGAAGAAGGAGCCGCCGAGCAGGTCCTTGAACGTGGACCTGTGCTCGCTCTTCATCGCGTGCTCGATCTCGGCCACCCGGGCGTCCAGGTCGGCACTCTTGCCCTCGACCTCTTCGAGGATCGCGCGGGCCCGGTCACGCTTGCCGACGGAGAGCAGGAAGCGGGGGGACTCGGGGATCGCGAAGGAGAGCAGGCCGTACAGGACGGCCGGGATCACCATCACGCCGAGCATGACCTGCCAGGCCTCCAGGCCCATCAGCTTGCCGCGCTGGTCGCCGCCGGCGGCGTTGAGCAGACCCCAGTTGACCAGCTGCGAGATCGCGATGCCGACGACGATCGCGGCCTGCTGGAAGGAGCCGAGGCGGCCGCGGTAGGCGGGCGGAGCGACCTCGGCGATGTAGGCGGGGCCGATGACGGAGGCCATGCCGATGGCGAAGCCGCCGATGATCCGCCAGAGCGCGAGGTCCCAGAGCGCGAAGGGCAGCGCCGAGCCCACGGCGCTGACGGTGAACAGCACGGCCGCGATCTGCATGCAGCGGATACGGCCGATCCGGTCGGCTATCCGGCCGGCGGTCGCGGCGCCGATGGCGCAGCCGATCAGGGCGATGGCGATGACCTGGGCGAGGGCCGCGGACCCGATGTCGTAACGGCTTCGGATCGCCTCGACGGCACCGTTGATGACGGAGCTGTCGTAACCGAAGAGGAAACCGCCCATCGCGGCCGCCGCCGCGATGAAGATGACGTGCCCGAGGTGATCGGGGTGAGCCGTCCTGGCTCCTGACTGGGATTCCTGCGCAGTGCTGGTCACAAGAAGAACTCCTCGGGCCGCCGGCAACGCTGCCGGGGGTGGGGGGGTGAGCCCTCTCAGATCCAAGTGGCACTCGCACCACTCACACCTGAAGGCAAAAGCAACGTTGCAGAGACTATGCCTTCAAGTTTCGAAGTCAATAGTTGATGGGGTGTGAAGTTGCAGAGACCACACATCGAAGATGTGTTCATTACTTGAAGAAGAGAAGGGAGGGACGCACCCCGAAGCGACGCGGGGCCGTATCGATCTGCGGCTCCGCCGCGGGGCGCGGCCGGCCACGACGGCGGCGCGCCCGAACCCGTCGGTAAGGACCCGGCGTCAGCGCAGCCGCTGGCTGATGACCTTCGACACACCGTCGCCCTGCATGGAGACGCCGTACAGCGCGTCGGCGACCTCCATCGTGCGCTTCTGGTGCGTGATCACGATGAGCTGGGACGACTCCTGGAGCTCCTGCATGATGCGGATCAGCCGCTGCAGGTTGGTGTCGTCCAGGGCCGCCTCGACCTCGTCCATGACGTAGAACGGGCTGGGGCGGGCTTTGAAGATCGACACCAGCATCGCGACCGCGGTCAGCGAGCGTTCGCCGCCGGAGAGCAGGGAGAGCCGCTTGACCTTCTTGCCCGGCGGCCGGGCCTCGACGTCCACGCCCGTGGTGAGCATGTTGTCGGGGTCGGTCAGGATCAGCCGTCCCTCGCCGCCCGGGAAGAGGCGGCTGAAGACGCCCTCGAACTCCCTCGCCGTGTCCCGGTACGCCTCCGTGAAGACCTGCTCGACGCGCTCGTCGACCTCCTTCACGACCTGAAGCAGGTCGGCACGGGTCTTCTTCAGGTCCTCCAGCTGCTCACTGAGGAACTTGTGCCGTTCCTCAAGGGCCGCGAACTCCTCCAGGGCCAGCGGGTTCACCTTGCCGAGCTGCTGATAGGCCCGCTCGGCCGCCTTGAGCCGGCGTTCCTGCTCGGCCCGGTGGAAGGGCTTGGGCTGGTTGCGCGGGTGCTCGGGATCGTCCGGCAGCACCTCGCCCTCGGCGGGGGGCGAGGGCGGGACGAGCTGGTGCGGACCGTACTCCTCGACGAGCCCCGCCGGTTCGACACCGAGCTCCTCCAGTGCCTTGGCCTCCAGCTGCTCGATCCGCAGCCGCTTCTCGGCACCGAGTACCTCGCCCCGGTGAACTGAATCCGTCAGCTTGTCGAGTTCGGCCTTGAGGTCGCGGCCGGCGGTGCGGGCGGCGGTCAGCTCCTGCTCGCGCCGGGTCTTCGCGGCGTCGGCGGCGGCCCGTTCCCGCTCGGCCCGGCCGACGGAGACCTCGACGTGCGCGAGCAGTTGCCGCGCACCGGCGGCGACGGCCTCCGCGACCGCCGCCTCGTGGCGCAGCCGGGCCCGGCGCTGCTCGGCACGCGCGCGTGCCTCGCGTTCCGCGCGGGCGGCGCGGTCGAGGGAGTCGGCGCGGCCGGCCAGCCCCTTGACCCGCTCCTCGTGGGTACGGACCTGAAGGCGGGCCTCCATCTCGGTCTGGCGGGCGTTGGCGCCGTCGGCGGCGAGCCGGTCGCGCGTCGAGGTGTCGGGTTCCTCCTCGACGGGCATCTCCTCGGCCACGGCCAGCCGCTCGGCGAGGATCTCGACCTCTTCGAGGGCCTTGTCGAGGGAGTCCTGGGCGCGGGCGGCGGCCGCCGTGGAACGTTCCGCCTCGCCTGCCGCGCCCCGCGCCTGTCCGGCGAGGCGGCCGAGCTGCTGGGCGACCGCCGACTTCTCGCGGTCGGCGGCGCGGCGCCGCTCCCCCAGTTCCTCGACCAGGGCGGCGCACTCCTTGCGGTGCGCCTGGGCCGACATCTGGGCCTCGGCCAGCTCCGCGCAGCGGACGGCGAGCTCTTCCAGCTCGGCGGCGGCCTCGTCCACGGAGGCCTGTACTTCCAGCAGGCTGGGTGCGCCGGCGGAACCGCCGTGGGCGAAGTGGGCGCCGAGGAGGTCGCCTTCGGCGGTCACCGCGGTGAGGTGGGGGTGGCGGTAGACGAGGTCTTCGGCGGCCTCAAGGGTGTCGACGACGACGATGCCGCCCAGGAGGCGCCGTACGGCGGGCATGAGGTCGGAGGGGCCTCGGACGAGATCTGCCGCGAAGTGCGCTTCGGACCAGGGCGCTTCGGAGCGGGGCGTTTCGGACCGGGGCGGCTCAGGCGCACCCGCGAGCAGCAACGCGGCCCGCCCGCCGTCCTGCTTGCGCAGCAGCCGGATCGCGTCGGCCGCCGAAGCCGGGGTCGTCACCGCGATCGCGTCCGCCGCCACGCCGAAGGCCGCCGCCAGGGCGACCTCGTGGCCCGGGGTCACCGTGAGCAGTTCCGCCGCCGGGCCCAGGACGCCGGTGAGCCGGTCCCGCGCACCGAGCAGTATGCCCGTACCGTCCTTCCGCCGCAGGCCCAGCGCCAGCGCCTCGTGGCGGGCCTGGGTCGCGGCGCGCCTGCGTTCCGCCGTCGTGACCGCCTCGCGGGCCGCGGTCAGGGCCGCCTCCGCCTCGGTGAGCCGGTGCTTGGCCTGGTCGTGCTGGGCGGCCAGTTCCTCGTCGCCGGCGTCGAGGCCGTCGACCTCCGCCTTCAGCTCCTCGTACTCCTCGCGCGCCGAGACCGCCCGCTCCTGGGCCTCGTCGCGGGCGGCGGCCAGCCGGTCGATCTCGGCCTGGGCGGACGCGGCGCGCGAACGGGCCGCGCCCACCTGGCCGTTCAGCCGGGCCAGGCTCTCGCGGCGGTCGGCGATGGAGCGGGCCACGTCCTTCAGGCGCCGTTCCTCGACGGCCAGCTCGCGCTCCAGCTCGGCGCGGTGCGCGACGGTGTCCTCCAGGGCACGTTCGGCCGCCTCCAGGGCCGCCTCCAGTTCGGCCTCCTGCTCACGGATGCGGTGGGCCTCGCGCTCCATGTCCTCGGGGTCGCGGCCGCGCCGTTCCTCGGGGGGCGCGGAGGTGGCGCTCTTCACCCGGGCGTCGGCCAGCGAGATGGTGCCGCGGACCCGCTCGGCCAGCTGGGAGAGCTCGTACCAGGTCTGCTGGGCCCGCTGCACGCGCGGGGTGAGCTGCCGTACCTCGTCCTCCAGGAGGGCCTCCCGCTGGAGGGCCTTCTTCAGCTCCTGCTCGGCGGCTTCCTTGCGTTCCTTGAGGGCGGCCTCGTCGGCGACCTCGTTCTGGAGTGCCTGGCGCAGGCGTACCAGGTCGTCGGCCAGCAGGCGCAGGCGCGCGTCCCGGAGGTCCGCCTGGATGACGGCGGCCCTGCGGGCGACCGCCGCCTGGCGGCCGAGCGGCTTGAGCTGGCGGCGGAGTTCGTCGGTCAGGTCCTGCACGCGGGCGAGGTTGGCCTGCATCGCGTCCAGCTTGCGGAGGGCCTTCTCCTTGCGCTTGCGGTGCTTGAGGACCCCGGCCGCCTCCTCGATGAAGGCGCGCCGGCCCATCGGGTCCGCGTGCAGGACGGAGTCGAGCTGGCCCTGGCCGACGATGACGTGCATCTCGCGGCCGATGCCGGAGTCGGAGAGGAGTTCCTGGATGTCCAGGAGACGGCAGGTGTCGCCGTTGATCTGGTACTCGCTGCCGCCGTTGCGGAACATGATCCGCGTGATGGTGACCTCGGCGTACTCGATGGGCAGCGCGCCGTCGGAGTTGTCGATGGTCAGGGACACCTCGGCACGGCCCAGCGGCGGCCGCCCGGTGGTGCCGGCGAAGATGACGTCCTCCATCTTGCCGCCGCGCAGCGACTTGGCGCTGTGCTCGCCCATGACCCAGGTGAGCGCGTCCACCACATTGGACTTGCCCGAGCCGTTCGGCCCGACGACGCACGTGATCCCCGGCTCGAACCGGAGCGTGGTCGCCGAGGCGAACGACTTGAACCCGCGGAGGGTCAGGGCCTTGAGGTGCACGCCGTCGGACTTTACCCGGCGGCGCTAGCGCACTCCACGAAGCCTCGCAACCGCGCGGTTTCGCGCATGAACATGCAGGGCACACCAGACGTTAAAGAAGGTGAAAGGATGCGCGGGGCTGGAAAGGTCCGGCTCGGCTCGGGGGCGGGAAAGCCAAGAAGGACGAGCAGGAAAGGCAAGAAAGAAGGGACGCCGAGGCGTCCCTTGCAAATCTTGACAACTTGAGCGGTTGATATGGGCTGCCCAATCGCCGCATGTGCTGTCGTGGAGCGATGCAGCGATCAGGTGAGCGCAGGCTCCGCCTGGTTTGCGTCGATGCTCTCCATGATCCTGTCGTGAGAAGCGGCAGCCGTCAGCGAGTCGTTCTCGGCCTGAATCCGTACCAACTCGGATTCGAGGTCCTGGACACGCTGCTGGAGCCGTCGCATCTCGGCGAGGAGTCGCGGGTCGGAGCCGCCGACGTAACCGAGAAGCGCCTTTGCCATGATGGATGGTCCTCCACACTGAGTGACCGACCGAAGCGGTGTGGGTCGTGAGGGATCGCACCCGCGGTGCTTGGCACATCCGAGTGGTGCTCGGGTGTTGCGCCATGCCAAACAGCTAAGGTGCGCGGGGCTTTCAGCGTCTCACCAAAAAGTTTGACGGTCAACACGATCACGCCCCGTATTGGCGGGCGAACCCGCGGTCGGGCGGCCCTGGCCGGGCGGCGCTGCGACTCCTGCGGGGCCCTCAGGGCGTGGCGATCATCTGTAAGTGCGGAGCCTGCCACGACCCGCCGTTCTTGGCAACCACCAGGCCCTTTCTGCTCGGGGCACATGCCAGTGGCAATTCGCTCCGCTTCCGCCGCGCGGCCTCGCGCAACCGGCTCAGCGGATGGCGAAGCCGTCGTAGCCGCCCCGGGGTGTGTCCCAGATCTCGGTGACACCCTCCACGCGCCCGGGCGTGTCACCGCCCCGGAGCCAGTCGAGCAGCCCTTCGCACCCCGTCCGTGAGCCCTCCGCGACCACCTGGACGCGACCGTCGCCCAAATTGAGAGCAAAACCACTCAGGCCGCCGATCTCCAGCGCCTTGGCCCGCGTGAACCAGCGGAACCCCACGCCCTGTACACGTCCACGGACCCAGGCGACCAGTCGCACATCCTCGCTCATGGGTGCAACCTAACGGGCCAATGTCACTCGGGGCACTTCCTCCCGCGGCGGTATGGGGTACCGTCCCCACCCAAACGAATCTCATCTGAAACTCACTCGATCAGGTGAGTCTGGTTGACCAGAAGGAGTCATCGGCCACACCGGCCCTGGTCGACCCCGACCGCGAGGACGAGGGAAGAGGGCAGGGACATGGGACGCCACCGACGCCACGCCGCCGGCCGCGCCGCCACAGGCCGCGCCCCGGGGATCGCGGAGAGCAGCGGCTCGTACCCGGGCGACCAAGACCCGCAGGACTCGTTCGCGGCCCTCCGCTACGGCAAGGGCACGGCCGCCTACCTTCACCAGGACGGCTACGCCGAGACCAACGCGCGCAGCTCGGCCTACCTGTACGCGACCGACGACGACTACGCCGGGGACACCGGGACGGCTGCCTTCCCGGTCTCGGAGTTCAGCCCGTCCGGGGGCGGCCCCTCCGGCCATGCGCACCGGCGTCGGAAGAAGGCGGGGCGGCCCGTGGCCACCGGGCTGCTCGGGGTCTCCGCCGCCGTCGCCATCGGGACGGTCGCGGTGGCCACCGGTATGGTGCCGGGCCTGGAGAACTACAAGCTCGGCGGCGGCAGCAGCACGACCGGCGGCGAGCGGGTGCAGGCCGCGGGCACGCCCAGCAACACGGCCGCCGAGCAGGGCGGCACCTCCGGCAGTGCCGAGAGCCGCGGCACCGGCTCGTCGACCAGCCGGGACGCCCAGCGCTCCACCTCGCCCACGGCGACGGCGTCCGCCTCGAAGTCCGCGTCCACCTCCCCGCCGAAGTCCGCCGCCTCCTCGTCGCCCACCCCGACAAGGACCGCGACCGATAAGCCGGCGCCCACCGCCACGCCGTCCAAGACGCCGAAGGCCACCCCGAGCCGGACGGCCACCCAGGCCCCGGCGCGAACCGCCGCGCCGATCACCACCTCCGAGGAGGCCGTCGTGGCGGCCGAGGTGCTGAAGCTGGTGAACGAGGAGCGGGCCAAGGTCGGATGCAGCGCGCTGTCGGCGAACTCCTCGCTGACCCGGCTGGCCGAGTCGTTCAGCGACGACATGGCCGCGCGGAACTTCTTCGACCACACCGACCCGAACGGCAGGACGCCGTGGGACCGGGCCGCGGCGGCCGGCATATCCAACCTCGGCGGCGAGAACATAGCCCGCGGCCAGGCCACCGCCCAGGCCGTCATGGACGCCTGGATGAGCAGCGCGGGCCACCGCGCCAACATACTGAACTGCGACTTCAAGACCCTCGGGGTCGGGGTGCACTTCGGCGAGGGCGGCCCGTGGTGGACGCAGGACTTCGGGTACTAGCCGCACCTGCCACCGGGGCGTCATCGGCTGTCGAGCCATCGAGCCATCGGCCCATCGAGCCATCGGCCCATCGGGCCATCGCACTACCGGGCGAGCCGCGCTAACCGTTAGTTAGCGCACCCTGTCGGTTAGCGCTGAGCTCCCGTACGCTTGACGCATGACCATCACCCAGGACAGCGTCGCGGAGCCGCAGCCTCCGTACGACGTCTTCGCCCGGGCCTGTCCCTCCCGTACCACCCTTGAGCACGTCATGGGCCGCTGGGGCGGGCTCACGCTGAGCGCGCTGCACGAGGGGCCGTTCCGGTTCAACGAGCTGCGCCGGCGCGTGGACGGCGTCAGCGAGAAGATGCTCTCCCAGACCCTCCAGGCCCTGGAGCGCGACGGCCTGGTGCACCGCGAGGCGCAGCCGACCAACCCGCCGCGCGTCGACTACGAACTCACCCCGCTCGGCCGCGCGGTCGCCGAACGCCTGCTGGCCGTCGTCCACTTCGTGGAGAGCCGGATGGACGAGGTGCTGGTCGCCCGGGAGCGTTACGACGAGACGCGCGGCGCCCGCTGACACGTCGGGCAGAAGTAACTGGACCGGTTCATCCAGGGCCGCCGGCGCATCGGCGTACCGCACCGGCGGCAGGGCAGGCCCTCCCGGCCGTAGGCGTCCAGCGAGCGGTCGAAGTACCCCGACTCGCCGTTGACGTTGACGTACAGGCTGTCGAAGCTGGTGCCGCCGACGGACAGGGCCGCGTTCATCACGTCCCGTACATGGCCGAGGAGTTCGGCGGTGCGCGGCCGGGTGAAGCCGGCGGTCGGCCGCTCGTAGTGGACGCGGGCGCGCCAAAGGGCCTCGTCCGCGTAGATGTTGCCGACTCCGCTGATCAACGACTGGTCGAGCAGCGCCCTCTTGATGGTGGATCGCTTCCGGCGCAGCGCCTGGTGGAAGGCCTCGTCGTCGAACAGCGGGTCGAGAGGGTCACGCGCGATGTGCGCGATGACGTCCGGCAGTCCGTCGAGGGTGTTGTCGTGCAACGACAGCCCGCCGAAGGTGCGTTGGTCGACGAAGCGGAGTTCCGTACCCAGGCCGTCGGCGAACCGGACGCGGATGCGCAGGTGCTTCTCCTGAGGCGCCTCGTGCGGCTGGACCAGCAGCTGGCCGCTCATGCCGAGGTGCGCGAGGATCGACTGGCCGGTGTCCTCCAGCGGCAGCCACAGGTACTTGCCGCGCCGGCTCGGGGTGCCGACGCGGTGGCCCTTCAGCCGGTGCGTGAAGTCGTCGGCGCCGGCCAGGTGCCGTCGTACGGCACGTGGGTGCAGGACCTCGGCCTCGGCCACGACACGATGGGCGACCCACCGCTCCAGGCCGCGCCGTACGACCTCCACCTCGGGCAATTCAGGCATCGGGACTCCCGGGAAGGACCATAAGACTCCGAGCGCCCGCCCCAGGGCTACCGGGTGCGGGCGCTCGGACTGCGCTGTTCGTCAGACGGAGGCGGCGGACGACGACGGGCCGTCGTCCTCCTCGGCCTCGGCTTCGGCGGCCTGCTGGGCCGCCGCGGCCTCGGCGCGCTCGTCCGCCGCGGCGCGGATGGCGCGCCAGGCGGACTCGGCGGCCTGCTGCTCCGCCTCCTTCTTGCTGCGGCCGGTGCCGGTGCCGTACGAGACGCCTCCGACGCGGGCGGCAGCAGTGAAGGTCTTCTCGTGGTCGGGGCCGGTCTCCGTGACCAGGTACTCGGGTACGCCGAGGCCCTCCGTCGCGGTGAGCTCCTGGAGACTGGTCTTCCAGTCCAGGCCGGCTCCGAGGTTCGAGGACTTCTCGATCAGCGGGTCGAAGAGCCGGTGCACCAGCTCGGACGCCGAGTCGAGGCCCTGGTCGAGATAGACCGCGCCGATCACCGCTTCCAGGGTGTCGGCGAGGATGGACGCCTTGTCCCGGCCGCCCGTGCCCTCTTCACCGCGGCCGAGCCGGATGAAGGAACCCAGGTCGAGACCGCGGCCCACTTCCGCGAGCGCACGCGAGTTCACCACCGCGGCCCGCAGCTTGGCCAGCTGGCCCTCGGGCAGGTCGGGGTGGGTGTTGTACAGCGTGTCCGTGACGACGAGACCGAGGACGGAGTCACCGAGGAACTCCAGCCGCTCGTTCGTCGGCAGACCGCCGTTCTCGTACGCGTAGGAACGGTGGGTCAGCGCACGCACCAGAAGGGCGGACTCAAGCTTGTAGCCGAGCCGCCCTTCCAGAAGCGTGTGGGACGAGGCCGTGCTGTCCGCCTTCTTCTTGGCGGTTGGGTCCGCCTTGGGCTCATCGCCCTTCTTTGGACTGGACACAGTGCCTCTCACCTGGCCGCTCAGACTTCGAGGACCTGGCGCTTGTTGTAGGTGCCGCAAGACGGGCACGCGATGTGCTGCTGCTTGGGCTCGTGGCAGCGCTCGCACGCAACCAGGGTGGGGACCGCAGCCTTCCACTGCGACCGGCGGTGGCGCGTGTTGCTGCGCGACATCTTCCGCTTCGGAACAGCCACGGCTACTTCTCCTGCTTCTCGTCGACGCCCGCTTCCGCGTCAGCGCCGCTCATCTCGTCCTTCTCGCCGTCCTTCATGGAACCGGCGAGTCCCTGCAAAGCCGCCCAACGGATGTCGACGGCGTCATGGTGGTGGTCCGGGTCGTCCGTGAGCCGGGCTCCGCACTCGGAGCACAGGCCCAGGCAGTCGTCCTGGCACACCGGCTGCATCGGCAGTGCGAGCACCACCGCATCACGCAGCACGGGTTCGAGGTCGAACAGGCCGTCCTCGATGAAGAACCTGTCCTCGTCGTCCTCGGCGTCGTCGCCCGGTTCCGCGATCACGCGGCCCCGGTCGTCGGCGTCAGGGTACGAGAACAGTTCCTGGAAATCCGCTTCGAGCTCCTGCTCGACCGGCTCCAGACACCTTACGCACTCCCCCTTGGCCTGTGCACGGGCGGTGCCTGTGACGAGCACACCTTCCATGACCGACTCAAGCCGGAGTTCGAGCTCCACCGGGGCGCCCTGCGGCACTCCGATGACCCCCTTGATCCCGAAGTCCTCGGGAGCGTCGACCATGCGGGTCAGGCGCTGTAGCGCACCGGGCCGCCTCCCCAGCTCGTGTGTGTCGAACACGAACGGGTTGCGGTGGTCGAGGCGCGCGTGAGGAGCCATTCCTGCTTTCGATCTTCGATTTCAGAGGGACGCCGTCCGGAGATGTCTCCGGGCAGCGTGGATCGCGGACGTAGACGCGACCGAAGAGCCAGGATACTGGACCTTTCGCTGTCGGCCCAATCCGCCGGTCTTCCGCCGCCTTCCGCCGGTCCCTACAGGCCCCGGCCCTGCTCGTAGGCCCGCAGCTGCTCCGGCGTGATCATGCTGGTGTCGAAGAGACTGGTCTCGTCGAGGTCGTACGACTGGTGCTGCTGGTGCTGCTGGTGCTGGGCCGGCTGCTGCTGCGGGTCGTAGACGGGCTGCTGGCCGGTGTCGTACCCCTGGTAGGCGGCGGCGTACGGATCGGCCTGCTGGTAGCCGTAGGGGTCCTGCTGGTAGCCGTACGCGTCCTGCTGGGCGTAGACGGGCTGCTGCTGGGGGTAGCCGTACGGATCCTGCGCCGCCGCGGGCTCCTGCATGGGCCGCTGGTCGTACTGCGGCTGCTGCGCGGGCTGGGCGGCGGCCTGTTCGGCCTGGGCCGCACGTTCGTCCTGGTCGGCGAGGGCCGCGAGGTCGGCGAGGTAGTCGGCGTCGCTGGAGTGCTGGAAGGTCGTGCTGTCGTCGGCGAGGGCGCCCAGGGCGTCGGAGGCGATCCGGCCGTGCAGCTTGGCACGGCCCTTGCCGACCGCCTCCAGGGTCTTGGCGAGGACCGCCTCGAAGGCACCCAGCTTGACGTCGACGTACGCGTCGGCGTCCCGGCGCAGGGTCTCGGGGTCGTGGCTGCGCTCGGGGGCGTCCTCGTCCTCGTAGCCCTGCTCGTCCAGGCCGGGGCCGGTGCCGAGCAGCTTCTCGCGGCCGCGGCCGACCGAGCCGAGGGTCTTGGTGAGGACGACCTCGAAGTTGGCGAGCTTGGAGTCGACGTAGTCGTCGGCCTCGGCGCGGACCTCCTCGGCCTCCTGGCGGGCCTCGGCGAGGATCCGGTCGGCCTCGGCCTGGGAGCGGCGGGCCACCTCGGTGCCGGAGATCAGCGAGCCGCGCTCGGCGTGCGCGGACTCGATGATCCGCTCGGCCTCCATCCGGGCCTGCTCGACCATCTGGTCCCGGTCGCCGATCAGCTCCTGGGCCTGCGCGAGCGAGCCGGGCAGCGCCTGGCGCAGCTCTTCGAGCATCGCGAGCAGCTCGGCGCGGTTGACCACGCACGACGCCGACATGGGCATGGACCGGGCGCCGGAGACCGCGCTCACGATCTCGTCCAGCTTCTTCTGCACGTCCACCTGTGCTCGCCACTCTCTACAGCTGGGTTGGAGACGGACGGGACGACTGTAGCCCCATCAGTCCTTACCGAGACGCTTGTTGAGGGCCTCCAGCACGGCCGGCGGAACCAGGTGGGCGACGTCGCCGCCCCACTGGGCCACCTCCTTGACCAGTGAGGAGGAGAGGAAACTGTAGGTCGGGTTGGTCGGCACGAAAAGCGTCTCGACACCCGACAGGCCGTTGTTCATCTGGGCCATCTGAAGCTCGTAGTCGAAGTCGCTGACGGCCCGCAGGCCCTTGACGATGGCCGGGATGTCGCGCTCCTTGCAGAAGTCGACGAGGAGGCCGTGGAACGCCTCGACCCGGACGTTGCCGTATTCGGCGATGACCGTGCGGATCAGGTCGATCCGCTCGTCGATCTCGAACAGGCCCTTCTTGGACTTGTTGATCATCACCGCGACGTAGACCTCGTCGTACAGACGGGACGCGCGGGCAATGATGTCGAGGTGTCCGTTGGTGATCGGGTCGAACGACCCGGGACAGACGGCGCGGCGCACTAGTGATCCCTCGCTCTCCGGTCCGGTCATCGTGCGTCTTCGCACGTAGAGGCGGCGCGACCGTACCAAAACGTTCCCTCGCCGTAGCGACGGGACCGGAGGGCCTCGAAGCCTGCCGGCCAGTGGAAATCGCCGCCTCTGGTGCTGCGCTCCACGGTGACGATCGCCTCCGGCGCTAGCCAGCCCCCAGAGTGGAGTGTGAGGAGAATCTCCCGAAGATCGTGATCTGTGACGGCGTAGGGCGGGTCGAGGAAGACGACGTCGTACGGCTGGGCGGGCGCCGGGGTCTGGATGATCTGTTCCGCTCTGCCCGATCTGACCTCGGCGCCGGGCAGGCCGAGGTTCTTGACGTTTTCACGGACGACGCGGGCGGCTCTCGGGTCCGCTTCGACGAGGAGGGTGTGGGCCGCGCCCCTGGAGAGGGCTTCCAGGCCTACGGCGCCCGAGCCCGCGTAGAGGTCGAGTACACGTTCGCCGTCCAGGGGGCCGCCGAGCAGGGACTGCCAGGTGGAGAAGAGGGCTTCGCGTGCGCGGTCCGAAGTGGGCCGGGTACCTGTGCCGGGCGGCACCGAGAGGCGCCGTCCGCCTGCCTGGCCGGCGATCACTCGGGTCATGAGGGGTCCTTCTTGGAGGGCGGCTTTACGGGTTCAGTCTGGCAGGCTCGTGGGGGTGGGTGCCTGGCGTACGACGGCGGCCGCGGGTCCGTTCCGGCTCGTCGCGCCCATGCCGCGGTCGCCGCAAGTCCGTACGGCCCCGCGCCCCTTTTCGGGCCGCTTCAGCTCAGCCCTTCTCCAGATACTGCTCCCTCTCCTCGTCCAACAGGGCGTCCAGGGCCGTTCTCAGGCCCGGGAGGTCGGTCAGCTCCGGGTCCTTCGCCACCAGGGCCGTCGCCTCCTCTCTCGCCTGAGCGATGATCTCCTCGTCGTCGATCACCGCGAGGACGCGGAGGCTGGAGCGGGCGCCCGACTGGGCCTGGCCCAGGACGTCGCCCTCTCGGCGCTGCTCCAGGTCGATCCGTGAGAGCTCGAAGCCGTCCAGCGTCGAGGCGACCGCCGTGAGGCGCTGGCGGGCGGCGCTCGCCTCGGGCATCTCCGTGACCAGGAGGCAGAGGCCGGGAGCGGAGCCTCGGCCCACCCGGCCGCGCAACTGGTGGAGCTGGGAGACGCCGAAGCGGTCGGCGTCCATGATGACCATGGCGGTGGCGTTCGGGACGTTCACGCCGACCTCGATGACCGTGGTGGCGACCAGGACGTCGGTCTCGCCCGCGGTGAAGCGGCGCATCACCGCGTCCTTGTCGTCGGGGTGCATACGGCCGTGCAGGACCTCGACGCGGAGGCCGCCCAGCGGGCCCTTGACGAGGTGGTCGGCGATGTCCAGGACGGCGAGCGGGGGGCGCTTCTCCGCCTCGTCCTCCGCGGACTTCCTCGCCTTCTTGGGGTCGGCCGCCTCATCGATGTCGTCGCCGATGCGGGGGCAGACGACGTAGGCCTGATGGCCCTTGCCCACTTCCTCTCTGACCCGTTCCCAGGCGCGGGCCAGGAAGTGGGGCTTGTCGGCGGCGGGGACGACGTGGGTGGCGATCGGGGAGCGGCCGGCCGGGAGCTGGTCGAGGACGGAGGTCTCCAGGTCGCCGAAGACCGTCATCGCGACCGTACGGGGGATGGGGGTCGCGGTCATGACGAGCAGGTGGGGCGGCTGCTTTCCCTTGCCGCGCAGGGCGTCCCGCTGCTCGACGCCGAAGCGGTGCTGCTCGTCCACGACCACCAGACCCAGGTCGTGGAACTGGACCTTGTCCTCGATCAGGGCGTGCGTGCCGATCACGAGCCCCGCCTCGCCCGTGACCAGGTCCAGCATCGCCTGGCGGCGGGCGGCGGTGCCCATCGAGCCGGTGAGGAGGACGACCTTGGTGGCGTGCTCCGCACCGCCGAGCATGCCTCCTTCGGCGAGTTCGCCCATCATCTCGGTGATCGAGCGGTGGTGCTGCTGGGCCAGGACCTCGGTGGGGGCGAGCATGGCCGCCTGTCCGCCGGCGTCGACGACGGCGAGCATGGCGCGGAGGGCGACCATGGTGTTGTGGGTGATGGTGAAGTGGTCGGTGACGTACGCGCGGCTCGGGTGAGCGACACTGATGCACTGGACAGGCTTTCGGCCCACGTACTCGACCGCGCGGATTCCGCGTCGGAAGGTGTTGTACTTCGGCCGTGGCCGGACGCGAGCAACCTTGCGCGACAAGCGAAACGGGGCGTACTCCTCGGGCAGAGCGACCGAGACGTTGAAAGCGGATTTCTTCGGCAGGACGCGCGCACGGCCACCCAGCGAGCGCACAAGCCAGGCGACGTCGTCCGCGAGCCTGCGGGAGGCAGAACAGAGCGAAGCGCTCATGCCGTCGGCGTGGATGGCGCCATCGGTGTCCATCAGCCCCTGCACCAAGGCGAGACGATTCTTGATCGAAGTGTTCTTGAACTCGTCGGGAACGAATTTCCCGTGGGACGTCCGACCCCACAGGTCCAGATCCCGGAGAGCCTGGATCACTGGATTACGGACTCCGCCAGCACGGTTTTCCAGCTGGATCTCGTAGTCGCAGCGGGAGCCCTTCTTTGGTACCAGCCGGCACACCGGCGCCACTGCTGCCGCCACGGCATCGCGAATCTCGTTGTCGCTCGTGGACAGAGTCAGGTTGTGGCGGAATGAACCGTCTCCAAGGAGAAGGCCGAGGAGGTAGGGATCCATCGGCAGCCCCGAGTCGGCTCCGAGGTCGACGGGGGCCGCGGCCGGGATGTACCACTTCGAGGATCCGTTTGCCTTGTACGTGTCGAGGCGGATTTCCCGAGTCGTCATGACCTTGGGGGCCTGGCCCCGGTGCCATCCGGAGCTGGTTCCGACGATCCACAGATGCTCGTCATCGCATTCCACGGAACTTCCGTCGGAGAGCACCAAGCGCCAGACATCGCGTTCTCCTTGCGGGAAGACACCGTCGACCAGCGCGATCTCCCCCTGCGGCACGACGACCTCGTCCCCCGCCTTCAAGTCCCCCATCCGACGAAAGCCGGCGGGTGTGAGCACCAGCGAGTCGAGGGGCTGCGCCTTCCCCGAGCCGACCTCGCCCTGGAGGAGGCGGTGCATCGGGTGTTCCGTCGCCAGGTCGTCGAAGATCTCCTTCGAGACCTTCCGCTGGCCTTCCGTGAGGGTGAAGGGGAGACGGTCGTCGAAGGCCGCCAGGAGGCCGCCGGGGGCCGGTTTGCGGGCCGCCGCCGGAAGCAGGGCGTCCGTGTGACGGCGGCGGGCCAGGGCGACCTGGAGGACGAAGGCCTCGTCCCACTTGAGGCGGTCACGGGCGGCCGCGACGTCCGCCTTGGTGTGCGGGCGGTGGATCTTGAGCAGGGCTTCGGGGAGGGAGACCAGGCCGCGGCCCTCGCGGAGGGTCGGGGGAAGGGGGTCCAGGGCCTCCTGAGCGCTGGGGAGGACCGTCTGGACCGCCTTGCCGATCTTCCAGGACTCCAGCTTGGCGGTGGCCGGGTAGAGCGGGATCAGGGCTCCCGCCCAGGTCTCCACGGATTCGGCCGGGTCGTCACCGCGCAGCAGTTCGTAGGCCGGGTGGGCCAGTTGCAGGCGGCGGTTGAAGACCGAGACCTTGCCGGCGAACATCGCGCGCGTGCCGGGCAGGAGTTCCTTGTGGGGTTTGTGCACGCCGTTGCCGAAGAAGACCAGTTGGAGCCGGCCGCTGCCGTCGGTGATCGTGACCTCCAGGCGCTGGCCCTTGCCGCGGGGCGCCTTGGCGGAGGCGAACGTGTGCAGGCGGGCGTCGGCGACCATGGCGACCACCGTCACGTGCTCGTCCATGGGCAGGTCGGCGAGGTGGGTGAGCTGGCCGCGCTCCTCGTATCTGCGGGGGTAGTGGTGCAGGAGGTCGCCGACGGTGTGCAGGCCGAGATGCTCGGCCATCACCTTGGCGGTGGCTGGGCCGAGCACTTTCTTCAGTGGTTCTTCCAGTGCGGGCACGAGATCCATTGCACACCACGCCACTGACATCGCCGGATACGGTTCGGGAAACCCCTGGTCAGACGGTCGTTTTGAGTCATAGGATGACGCGCTCCGGCCATCCTTCCGCGGTCACCACCCCACTCGGGACCGCCCGACCCCGCGCCGACCACGTCTTCCCCCCTCCGGCGCAGCGACGATGGACTCCCAGACCTCACAGTCATCCCAGGCATCACAGCCACCTCATACGTTCCAGGTCGACCTGCGTGGTCTGGTGGACCTGCTCTCCCATCACCTGTACTCCAGCCCCAAGGTCTACCTGCGCGAGCTGCTGCAGAACGCCGTGGACGCGATCACCGCGAGACGGGCCGAGCAGCCCGACGCCCCGGCGCGGGTGCGGCTGTACGCCGACGGCAGTGCCCTTCGGGTGGAGGACAGCGGCGTCGGGCTCACCGAGTCGGACGTGCACAACCTGCTTGCCACGATCGGGCGCAGCTCCAAGCGGGGAGACGGGTTGCAGGAGGCGCGCTCCGACTTCCTGGGCCAGTTCGGCATCGGGCTGCTGGCCTGCTTCGTGGTCGCCGAGCGGATCCGGGTGGTCAGCCGCAGCGCGCGGACGCCGCACGCGCCGCCCGTGGAGTGGACGGCCCGGGACGACGGGTCGTACACCGTACGGACGTTGGCGCCCGAGGCCCGGCCCGAGCCCGGTACCACCGTGTATCTGGTGGCGCGGGCGGGTGCGGCGGAGTGGCTGGACGAGCGGCGGGTGCTCGCGCTGGCGCGGGACTTCGGGTCGCTGCTGCCGTACGACGTGCGGGTGGGCGACGAGGCGGTCACCGATCTGCCGGCGCCCTGGGACCGCCCGTACCCCTCCCCCAGCACCCGGCGGGTGGCGCTGGCCCGGCACTGTCACGAGCTGTTCGGGTTCACGCCGCTGGACTCGATCGCCCTGGACGTGCCGCTGGCCGGGATCCGGGGCGTGGCGTACGTGCTGCCGTCGGCGGTGAGTCCGGCGCAGCGGGCCACGCATCGCGTGCACCTCAAGGGCATGCTGCTCACCGAGCGGGCCGAACAGCTGCTGCCGGACTGGGCGTTCTTCGTGCGCTGTGTCCTGGACACGGACAGTCTGCGGCCGACCGCCTCGCGCGAGTCGCTGTACGAGGACGAGACGCTGGCCGCCGTACGGGAGGCGCTCGGCGAGCGGATCCGGTCCTGGCTGACCGGTCTGGCGGCGGGTGATCCGGAGCGCCTCTCCGCCTTCCTGTCCGTGCATCACCTCGGGGTGAAGTCGCTGGCGCGGCACGACAAGGAGATGCTGCGGACCATGCTGCCGTGGCTCCCCTTCGAGACGACGGACGGGCAGCTTTCGCTGGAGGAGTTCGCGCAGCGGCACCCGGTGGTGCACTTCACGCGGACGGTCGAGGAGTACCGGCAGGTCGCGCCGATCGCCTCCGCGCAGGGCATCGGGGTGATCAACGGCGGTTACACGTACGACAGTGAGCTGGTCGAGGCGCTGCCGTCGGTGCGGCCCGGGACGGTGGTCGCGGAGCTCGACGCGGACACCGTCACCGCGCATCTGGACGCGGTGGATCCGGCGGAGGAGCTGGCGGTGGCCGGGTTCCTGGGGGTGGCGCGGGCGAAGCTCGACCCACTGCAATGTGACATTGTACTGCGCGCCTTCCACCCCCTCTCGGTCCCCGCCCTCCACCTCGACGACCGCGCCGCCCGTCACGAACAGGCCCGCGCGCAGGCCGAGGAACAGGCCGACGACCTGTGGGCCGGCATCCTGGGCTCGCTGCGCGGCAGCGCGCCCCGGGCCCGTCTGGTGCTCAACCACCTCAATCCGCTGATCCGGCGGATCAGTGCCCTCACGGACCCGGAGCTGATCGGCACCGCGACCGAGGCGCTCTACGGTCAGGCGCTGCTGATGGCCCAGCGCCCGCTCAGGCCGGCCGACTCGGCGCTGCTCAACCGCTCGTTCATCGGCCTCCTGGAATGGGCCACTCATGGGGAGGGCGATCGCTGATGGAGATTGCCGACTTCGACGCGCTGCGCCGGGCGATGGCGGAGAACTCCGAGGAGCCGGAGGGGGCCGCCCGCAACGCGCGCGCGGAGCAGTTGCTGGTGGCGGCCGAGAAGCTGGACATCCCGCTCGCCGTGATCGAGGCGCTCGGGCACCAGCTGAAGGTCTACAACTACAGCTCCGAGAAGGACAAGATGTTCGTCCCGTTCGCGCGGCTGCTGCGGATGTGGGACGAGCGGCCCGAGGACTTCGACGAGTACGAGACGCATTCGCTGCACTGGGTCTTCAAGTGGATGACGGCCGGCATGCTCGACCAGCCGCACATCCCGCTCGTCTCGATCGAGAAGTGGCTGGGCGAGATGGAGCACCGCTACCGGCTGGCCGGGCACTCCGAGCGGGCGGTGCGCAGCGCCGAGTTCAGTGTCGCCGGGCACGTCGGTGACCTCCCGCGCGCGGAGCGGGCGTACGCGGCCTGGCTGGCGGCGGACCGGGACCGGATGGCCGACTGCCCCGCGTGCGAGCTGCACGGGCAGGGCGGCTGGCAGCTGAGGAACGGCCGGGACGCGGAGGCTCTGGAGGTGTGGGGGCCGGTGCTGGAGGGCGAGTACAGCTGCGCCCACGAGCCGCACACGGTGCTGGCCTCCTCCCTGGCCCCGCTGCTGCGGCTCGGCCGCCTCGACGAGGCCCGCGCGCACCACCTGCGTGGTTTCCGGCTCGTCCGCCCCATGGAGAGCATGCGGGGCGCCTACGCGGACCACGTCGAGTTCTGCGCGCTGACCGGGAACGAGGCGCGCGGACTGGAGCTGCTGGCGGAACGTCCCGCCTACTTCACGGACACCGGGCAGCCGCGCAGCCGGATGGAGTTCCTGACGGTGGTGGCGCTGCTGATGGACCGGCTGACCGAGCTGGGGCTCGGCGGGCAGCGGGTGCCGGGGCCGGCCGGGCGGGCGTGGACCGCCGGGGAACTCGCCGGGCACGCGCGCGCCGAGGCCCTGGAGCTGGCCGCCCGGTTCGACGCCCGCAACGGCACCTCCTACGTCGGCGACCAGGTGCGCGAGCGGATGGCGCAGCGGCCGCTGGCGGACCGGCTGCCGCTGGGTGTGCGGGCGGTACGGACGGCGCCCGCCGGGCCGCTCGCGCCTCCCGCCCCGGCGCCCGCGCCGGAGCCGGCGGAGCAGCCGTCGCTGCCCGCGCTCCTGGCCGAGGCGCGCCGGCTCTCGGACACGCTCCAGCCGCACGCCCTGGAGGCCTGGGAAGCGGTCGCGGAGGCCGCCGAGGAGACCGAGGTGGACACGTACGTCCGTGCGGAGATCGCCGACCACATGGCGATGGGGCGCGGCCCCGCGGGTGTGGAGCTGTTCGAGCGGGCGGCGGAGCTGTACGCGGAGGCGGGCGACGAGGGCGAGGCGATCGCGGCACGCGCGCGTGCCGCGTACGTACGCGCGCTGTCCGGGGACCTGGACGAGGCGCTGGCCGGGATCGACGATCCGTACGACCGGATTCTCGCCCTGTACGCCGAAGACGCGACCGGCGTACGGCAGACGGCGTCCGTGCTCATGAGCCGGGCGCGGATCCTGATGCGCCAGGTGCACGAGCGGTCCTTGGGCGCCGGGGAGGCCGAGCGGGCCGTACGGGAGCTCCTGGCGCTGGTCGGCGGGCGCGGCGGGTCGGACGTACGGCTGGTGTCCCGGGCGGCCGAGGGGCGGGCGATGCTCGCGGAACTGGCCGAGCACGCCGGGGACGGGGAGCGGGCGGGCGAGCTGTTCCGGCAGGCGTCGGCGCAGTTCGTCGGCGCGGAGCTGCCGTGGTTCGCGGTCGAGTACGAGGTGCGGGTGGCCGGGCTCGCCCATGCGCAGGGCGATCTGGCCGAGGCGGAGCGGGCGCTGCGCGCGGCGCTGGAGCACGGCGGGCCGTACGTGGAGCCGGTGGGGCGGGCCCAGCTGCATCTCCAGCTCGCCGAGGTCGTCGGCGGCCGGGGCGCGGCCGAGGAGGCCGCCGAGCACGCCCTTCAGGCCGCGCACTGGGCCGACGAGGCCGGGGAGAGCGGCACGCTGGGCGCGTGGGCCCGGCACCAGCTGGGCGGCTTCCTGCTGCGGCAGGGGCGGTTCGCGGAGGCCGCCGAGGTGCTGGAGTCGGCGCTGCCCGACCTGAGCGCCGAGACGCACGGTGACGGCGCGGTCGTCCAGACCCAGTGGTGGCTCGGGGACTGTCTGAGCGAGCTGGGCGAGCACCACGCGGCGGCCGAACGGCGACTGAAGGCGGCCGAGATCGCCCGGCACTGGCCCGAGCAGCACGACCACGCCACCCTCGCGCACCTGGCCGCCGAGTCGCTGGGCAACGCGGGGCTGCCCGCCGAGGCGGACCGGGCGTACATACGCGCGGGCGAGTTGTGGCGGGCGATGGGCAACGTGCACTTCCTGGTGCGTTCGCTGCGGGCCCGCGCGTGGCTGGCGCTGCGGACCGAGGCGGGGCCGAAGGGCGCGCGGGCGCTGATGGCGGAGGCGGTCCGGGAGTGCGAGGAGGCGCTGGAGGCCGTGGACGATCCGGTCGCGGCGGAGCGGCTCGCCGGTGAACTCGGTCACACCCACCGGCAGTTCGGCGACCTGCTGGCGCGTTCCGTGCCGGAGGACGCCGACGACCCGGCGATCCACGAGGCGTTCGAGGCGGCGCTCGCGGAGATGGCCGCGGCGATCTCGGTGTTCGCCAAGCTGGGCGAGGACGGGCTGCACAGCCGTACCGCGGCGGAACTGGCGGCCGGCTGGCTGGAGGCCGACCTGAGCCGTCCGGCCGCGGCGACGGCACGCGCGCGTGCGGTGCTGGACGCCTACGAGGGCGCCGATCCGGCCGACGAGACGGTCCGGTCCAGGCGGGCGGAGGCGCGGCAGCTGCTGGAGCCCACGCAGGAGTGACAGAGGGGGCGGCGTGAAATGGGGGCGGCGTGGAAGAGGGGGTCACTCGACGCCGATGAGGAGCGGGGCCCCCTGCCGGCCGCCCCGGTAGACCACCGTGTCGACGGCGAGGTAGGCCTCGCGCACGCGGGCCTCCAGGCGGTCGGCGACGCCCTCGGGCGCCTCGTCGCCGAGGACGAGGGTGACCAGCTCGCCGCCGGCCTGGAGCATGCGGTCCAGGACGGACTCGGCGGTGGCCGTCACGTCCGAGCCGATCACCGCCACGTCGCCGTCTATCAGACCCAGCACGTCCCCGGCCTGGCAGATGCCGGCCATGGTCCAGGACTGCCGCTCCGCGACCACGATCTCGGCGTAGCGGGTGGCGCCGGCCGCCGAGGTCATCTGGACGACGTCCTCGTCGAAGCGGCGGTCCGGCTGGTGCACCGCGAGCGCGGAGATGCCCTGGATGGCGGAGCGGGTCGGGATGAGGGCGACCCGGATGCCCTCCGCGCGGACCTGCTCGGCCGCCGCGGCCGCCGTGTGCCGCAGGTCGGCGTCGTTGGGCAGCAGCACCACCTCGCGCGCGTGGGCCCGCCGTACGGCGTCCACCAGCTCCCCGCTGGCGGGCGGCTCTCCGGGGCGGGCGAGCACGGTGGTCGCGCCGGCCTCGGTGTACAGCCCGGCCAGCCCCTCCCCCGGCACGACGGCCACCACGGCCCGCTGCACCCGCTCGCGCGCCGGCCGCTGCCCGCCGGTGTGCACGTCCCCGGCGCCGAAGTGCGTGATCCGGATCCGGTACGGCCGCCCGGCCTCCACTCCGGCCTCCACGGCGGCGCCGGCGTCGTCGACGTGCACATGGACGTTCCACAGGCCGTCGCCGCCCACCACCACCAGGGAGTCGCCGAGGGCGTCGAGCCGGGCCCGCAGCCGGTCCACGGCGGCGTCCTCGGCCTCCAGGAGGTAGACGACCTCGAAGGCGGGCCCCCCGGCGGCCTCGGCGCAGCCCTCGGCCAGGGCGTCGGAAACAGCGTCCACGCGCGCGTGGACACCCGAGCCCGCCGCGAACGCGCACAGGTCAGCCGTCGGCGCCTCCCCCGTGAACGCCTCCACCAGCGCCCCGAACACCACGACCAGACCCCGTCCGCCGGCGTCCACCACCCCGGCCCGCTCCAGCACCGCCAGTTGTCCCGGAGTCGCCGCGAGCGCCTCGCACGCGCCCTCGTAGGCGGCCCGGGCTACCGCCCCGCAGTCTCCCGCGGCCGCGGCCGCGGCGGCGGCGTCCGCGGCGGCCGCCGCGACCGACAGCACGGTGCCCTCCACGGGGTGGGCGACGGCCTGGCGGGCGGCGTCGGCCGCGTGCCGCAGGGCCAGCCGCAGCCCGTCGGCGTCGATGTGAGTCGCCTCACCCTCGGTGAGGACGTGGGCCATCCCGCGCAGCAGCTGCGCCAGGATCGTGCCGGAGTTGCCGCGCGCGCCTATGAGAGCGCCGTGCGCCATCGCACGGACGGTGTCGGCCAGGGTCGGCACCTCCTCGCCCAGCTCATAGCCGGCGAAGACGGCCTCCACGGCCCCCGCGGCGGATTCCACCGTCATGTACAGGTTCGTACCGGTGTCGCCGTCGGCCACCGGGTAGACATTGATCGCGTCGATCTCCTCGCGCGTCCGCCCGAGCGCCCCGAGCGACAGTCCGCACCAGGTGCGTACCGCGAGAGCATCGAAGAATGTCTGCGGCACCTGCGCCACCTGCGCCTCCTTGAGCTGGCTGGACGTGGACGCAGCGTAGACCCCGGAAGGGTGTGCGCCGGAAGAGGGCCGGGGGCGGGCCCCTGAGCTGCCATGCTAGTTTCGTCTAACGGACGCAGCCGTTGTATGCTGCTCCGGTTGCCCGATCTGATCGGGCCATTCCCCTGGCAACGCCACTCAGGATCTTCGATCTGAAGGATCTCGATCCCGGCACGCCGGGATCCAACCGTAAGTGCATCTGAAGTCTTTGGAGTGACCCGTGGCTGCCAACTGCGACGTCTGCGGCAAGGGGCCGGGCTTCGGCAACAACATCTCGCACTCGCACCGCCGTACGCCCCGTCGCTGGAACCCGAACATCCAGCGTGTGCGTACCGTGGTCGGCGGGACGCCGAAGCGCGTGAACGCTTGCACCTCGTGCATCAAGGCCGGCAAGGTCTCGCGCTGACGCACTGTCGCTGAGCGCGCGGCCACCGCTGGTTCGCTGCACTGAGCCGGTCCACCTCAGGGTGGGCCGGCTTTTTGCCGTGCCGGGAAACGCGGACTCCGGCGAACCGTGCCCTGCTCGCCCCGCCGCTCCTGGACGCCGGCCGGTCGGTGTCCGCCCAGGGGCTCTCCCCCCAGGGGCTCTCCCCCCAGGGGCTCGCCGAGGGCTGCACGGCGCCGAGCCGCCCGCCGGGGCCGGGCCACGCGCTCCCGCGCGGATCCCCGGGCCGGCAGCCCGTGGCGGTGGCCTGGATCTCCTTGTGCGGGGCCGGCCGCCCGCGACGACCGGGAGAGCGGCCCCGGACATCAGGCCGCGGGAGTACCCGGCCCTGTCCCGGGCCTGAGCGCCCAGCCGTGGTCCACGGGCCCGATCCCGGAGCCGAGCGCGAACCCGGCCGCGATCGCCCCGGTGACGTACTCCTTGGCGGCCGTCACCGCCTCCGGCACCGGCCGCCCCTTCGCGAGCTGCGACGCGATCGCGGACGCGAGGGTGCAGCCCGTGCCGTGGGTGTGCCGGTTGTCGTGGCGCGGGGCGCGCAGCAGGAGTTCGTCCGTGCCGTCCGTGAGCAGGTCGACGGCTTCGCCGGGCAGATGACCGCCCTTGATGAGCGCCCACTTCGGCCCGCACGACAGCACGGCCGCCGCGGCCCGGCGCAGATCCGCCTCCGACTCGACGTGTACGCCGGTGAGTTGCGCCACCTCGTCGAGGTTCGGGGTGGCCACGGTGGCCAGCGGGAGGAGCCTGGTGCGGACCGAGTCCAGGGCGGAGGCGGCGAGGAGCGGATCGCCGTGCTTGGAGACACCGACCGGGTCGACGACCACGGGTGCGTCGGTTCCTGCGAGCAACTCCGCGACCGTCTCCACGAGTTCGGCCGAGGCGAGCATGCCGGTCTTCACCGCGTCGACGCCGATGTCGTCGACGACACTCCGGTACTGGGCGCGCACGGCCGCCGCCGGCAGCTCCCAAGTACCTTGCACGCCCAGGGAGTTCTGCGCGGTCACCGCAGTGAGCACGCTCATGCCGTGCACGCCGAGCGCGAGCATCGTCTTCAGGTCGGCCTGGATCCCGGCCCCGCCGCCGGAGTCGGAGCCCGCGACCGTCAGCACGCGCGGCAGGCTCACGACTCGATGTCCCCGAAGTGGTCCCAGCCGCCCTTGCTGGTCCAGGACGCCCCGTCGACCGTCACCTGGGGCAGCGCGGAGGGGTTCAGGACCTCGCCGATGACCTTCCAGCGGGCGGGCAGCTTCACGTCCGGCGGGAAGGCGGCCACGATGGCGTGGTCCTCGCCGCCGGTCAGCACCCACTGGAGGGGGTCGACGCCGACGGCCTGGCCGATGTCGTTCATCTGGGTCGGGATGTCGATCGCGCCGGAGCGGATGTCGATGCGGACCTTGCTGGCCTCGGCGATGTGCCCGAGGTCGGCGATCAGCCCGTCGCTCACGTCGCACATCGCCGTCGCGCCGAGGGCGGCGGCGGCCGGGCCCGCGTGGTACGGCGGCTCGGGGCGGCGGTGCGCCTCCACGAACGCCCGGGGCGAGCGGAAGCCGCGGGAGAGCACCGCGTAGCCGGCCGCGGACCAGCCCAGCCAGCCCGTGACGGCGATCAGGTCGCCGGGCTGGGCGCCGGCCCGGGTGACCGGCTCCTGGTTGCGCAGATCGCCGAGCGCGGTGATCGACACCATGATCGTGTCGCCGCGGACCACGTCGCCGCCCACCACCGAGGCGCCGGCCACCTGGCACTCGTCCCGGATGCCGTCCATCAGCTCGCTGGGCCAGGTCACCGGCAGTTCGGCGGGCACCACCAGGCCGAGCAGCAGGGCGGTCGGCACGGCGCCCATGGCGGCGATGTCCGCGAGGTTCTGCGCGGCCGCCTTGCGGCCCACGTCGTAGGCCGTGGACCAGTCACGGCGGAAGTGCCGGCCCTCCAGCAGGATGTCGGTGCTCGCCACCACCCGGCGGTCGGGCGCGGCGACCACCGCGGCGTCGTCGCCGGGGCCGACCCGGACCGCCGGAGTGGTGGTGAGACGGGAGGTGAGCTCCCTGATGAGCCCGAACTCCCCGAGCTCACCAACAGTGCCCTTCATTGCCCTTACGCCCCTTCTCTGCCTTGCCGTGCCCGCTCGCGCGTCACCGTCGTCCTGGATACGGTCGGGGTGACCGTCAACATCTGCCGTGCCTGCACCCTGGCGCGCGAGCCCCTGTCCGCGCAGGTCTCCCCGCGGTGAGCGGCGACGCGATACCGTGGCGTTCCTTTTCCCCACATGATCCTCGTGGCCGCCCTGGAGGTTCCGTGGTACAGGCGTACATCCTGATCCAGACGGAGGTCGGCAAGGCGTCGACCGTCGCCGAGACGATCAGCAAGATCCCCGGCGTCATCCAGGCCGAGGATGTGACAGGACCGTACGACGTCATCGTGCGCGCGCAAGCCGACACAGTCGATGAACTGGGTCGCATGGTGGTCGCGAAGGTCCAGCAAGTGGACGGCATCACGCGCACCCTGACCTGCCCGGTCGTCCATCTGTAGCCCCCGTCTACCCTTGGCCGGTGAACATCTTCCGTCACCGGCCATTCGGTCTGCCCGCGCTCGCCGCGCTGATGGTCGCGGCAGCGGGCTGCTCATCAACCGACGACGCCCCGTCGGCGGCGGTTCCCAGCCCGGGCGGGGCGGTTGCGAAGCTGTGCCGTCGCCTCGACGGGGCGCTGCCGACGAAGGTCGACAAGCTGGGCCGGCGGGATCCCGAACCGGCCTCCGCGCTGACCGCCGGCTGGGGCGGCGACCCGGCGATCATACTGCGGTGCGGGGTTTCGCGACCCGCGAGGATGGCCGATCCGGAGGCCGACGGGGTCGAGGTGAACGGGGTGGGGTGGCTGCTGGAGCAGCGGGCCGACAAATCCTTCCGGTTCACCACGACGTTGCGGAAGGCGTATGTCGAGGTGACGATTCCCGCGGGGCGGACCGAGGACGGCATGGCGCCGCTGGTGAGCTTGGCGCCTGCCATCAAAAAGGCGATTCCGGAGGGGATCGCCGACTAGGCGCCGTGACCGGATTGGTGGTCTGCCGAGTGCCGGTCCGTCGTGGCTCGTCGCGCAGTTCCCCGCGCCCCCAGGGGGCGCTTCAGCTCGCGGCGTTTTCTAGCGGAGCCCCGTCGACCGGTTGAGCGCCGCCTGGATCAGGCGGTCGATCAGCTCGGGGTAGGCGATTCCCGTGGCCTGCCACATCTGGGGGTACATCGAGATCGGGGTGAAGCCGGGCATCGTGTTGATCTCGTTGATGACGAAGTCGCCGGTCTCCGTGAGGAAGAAGTCGGCGCGGACCAGGCCCTCGCAGGACGCGGCCTCGAAGGCGTCCACCGCGAGCTTCTGGACCTCGGCGGTCTCCTCCGGGGTGAGGGGGGCCGGGACGATGCCGGGGGTGGAGTCGATGTACTTGGCCTCGAAGTCGTAGTACGCGTGCTCCGAGGGCGGCGGGATCTCGGCGGGGACCGAGGCACGCGGGCCGTCCTCGAACTCCAGGACGCCGACCTCGATCTCACGACCGCGCACGGCCGCCTCGATGAGGATCTTCGGGTCGTGGGACTGGGCCTCGGCGATCGCCTCGTCCAGGCCGGAGAGGCCGTCGACCTTGGTGATGCCGATCGACGAACCCGCGCGCGCGGGCTTCACGAACAGCGGCCAGCCGTGCTCGCCGGCGAAGTCGACGATCCGCTTGCGGGCGGCGGACTCGTTGCGCTGCCACTCGCGGGGGCGGATCACCAGGTAGGGGCCGACGGCGAGCCCGAACGAGGCGAACACCCGCTTCATGTACTCCTTGTCCTGGCCGACGGCCGAGGCGAGCACGCCCGAGCCGACGTACGGGACGCCGGACAGCTCCAGGAGGCCCTGCAGGGTGCCGTCCTCGCCGTACGGGCCGTGCAGCATCGGGAAGACCACGTCGACCTCGCCGAGCGCCTTGGGTACCGAGCCGGGCTCGCTGTAGACGACCTCGCGGTTGGCCGGGTCGACGGGGAGCACCACGCCGCCCTCGGCGGACTCGGCGAGGTCGGCGACCTCGGGGGTACGCCGTTCGGTGATCGCCATGCGGTCGGGGTCGTCGGCCGTGAGCACCCAGCGGCCTTCCCGGGTGATGCCGATCGGCAGGACCTCGTACCTGGTCCGGTCGATGGCGCTCAGGACGGCTCCGGCGGTGACCATGGAGATCCCGTGCTCGGAGCTGCGGCCGCCGAACACGACGGCCACACGCGGCTTGCGAGCGGGCTGCTCAGGGCTCTGGGGGAGGTTCTCGGTGCTCATATCGCGATGAGAGTACCCGGTGGCAGAGCCCCGAGACAGCGTCGGCGGGCCGGGTTCGCTCAGCGTCGCTCGGGCTTCGCACTGCGCGACATCAGCTCCTTGAGGGCGACCACCGGGGGCTTGCCCTCGTGCACGATGTCGACGACCGTCTCGGTGATCGGCATCTCCACGCCGTGCCGGCGGGCCAGATCGGCCACCGACTCGCAGGACTTGACGCCCTCGGCGGTCTGCTTGGTGACCGCGATGGTCTCCTCCAGGGTCATGCCCTTGCCGAGGTTGGTGCCGAAGGTGTGGTTGCGGGAGAGCGGCGAGGAGCAGGTGGCCACCAGGTCGCCGAGCCCGGCGAGTCCCGAGAAGGTCAGCGGGTCGGCGCCGAGGGCGAGGCCGAGCCGCGCGGTCTCCGCGAGACCGCGCGTGATGAGCGATCCCTTGGCGTTGTCGCCGAGTCCCATGCCGTCGGCGATGCCCACGGCGAGGCCGATGACGTTCTTCACCGCGCCGCCCAGCTCGCACCCGATCACGTCGGTCTCGGTGTACGGGCGGAAGTACGGGGTGTGGCAGGCCGCCTGGAGCCGCTGGGCGATTGTCTCGTCGGTGCAGGCGACCACCGCGGCGGCCGGCATCCGGGCCGCGATCTCCCGGGCGAGGTTGGGTCCGGTGACCACGGCGATACGGGTCGGCTCGACCTTGGCGACGTCGGCGATGACCTCGCTCATCCGCATGGTGGTGCCGAGTTCGATGCCCTTCATCAGGGACACCAGGACGGTGTGCGGCGCGAGCAGTGGCGCCCACTCGGCGAGGTTGGCCCGCATGGTCTGGGACGGCACCGACAGGACGGTGAAGTCGGCACCGGCGGCCGCCTCGGCGGGGTCGGTGGTGGCCCGCAGGTTCTCGGGGAGTTCCACGCCGGGCAGGTAGTCGGGGTTGGTGCGCCCGGAGTTGATCGCCTCCGCCACCTCCGCGCGCCGCGCCCACAGGGTGACCTCGCACCCCGCGTCGGCGAGCACCATCCCGAAGGCCGTACCCCACGAACCCGCGCTGAAGACCGCCGCCTTGGCAGGCATGCTCACTTGCCGCTCTCCTCTTCCACACCACTCTGCGCACGCGCGCGGCGCCGCTGCTGGATCCGCACCTCGCGTGGATCGTAGGGGGTCTCGGGAGCCTTCTCGCCGCGGATCTCCTCAAGCTGGCGGGTGATGGCCGCCATGATGACCTCGGTCGCCTCCTTGAGGAGGTCCTGGGTCATCTCCTTGTCGTAGAAGCGCGTGAGGTCCACCGGCGGGCCGGCGAGGACGTGGTGCGTCTTGCGGGGCAGCAGACTGGGCTTCTTCGCGTACGGCGGGAGCAGTTCGTTGGCGCCCCACTGGGCGACCGGGATCACCGGGCACTTGGTCTCCAGCGCGACGCGGGCGGCACCGGTCTTGGCGGCCATGGGCCACTGGTCGGGGTCGCGGGTGATCGTTCCCTCGGGGTAGAAGGCGACGCACTCGCCGCGCTCCACGGCGTCGATCGCGGCCCGGAAGGCGCTGAGCGCGTCGGTGGACTCGCGGTAGACCGGGATCTGGCCGGTGCCCCGCATGGCGGCGCCGACGAATCCCTTCTTGAAAAGGCCGCTCTTCGCGAGGAAACGCGGAACACGGCCGGTGTTGTACTGATAGTGGGCGTAGGCGAAGGGGTCGATGTGGGAATTGTGGTTCACCGCGGTGATAAAACCGCCCTCGGCCGGAATGTTCTCCATTCCGCGCCAGTCCCGCTTGATCAGAACCACCAGCGGAGGTTTGCAGAGCACCGCAGCGAAGCGGTACCAGAAGCCGATTCTCCGGCGGGGCACGCGGACACCTTCCTCTAGGACTTCCTCCCGGCCTGGGATCGGGAAGAAGTGTGGCCCCGGCCCGCCGGACTGTCGAGAACACCGTACGCCCCGGTGTCGCGGCCGCCCCGTGAGCCAGGGTGACAATGAGGCAACAAGGGAGGGACGGTACGACTGTGCAGTGGACCTTGGTCATCCCGCTCAAGCCGCTGGCTCGGGCGAAGAGCAGGCTCGCGGACACCGCGGCGGACGGGGTGCGTCCGTCACTGGCCCTCGCCTTCGCCCAGGACACGGTGGCGGCGGCCCTGGCCTGCCAGTCGGTGAAGGATGTGGCAGTCGTCACGGACGACGCACTGGCCGGGCGCGAGTTGGCGGCGCTGGGCGCGCGCATTGTCCCGGACACGCCGGGAAGCGGCCTGAACGCGGCGCTGCGGCACGGGGCGGCGGCCGTCCGGGCATCGCGTCCGGAAAGCCCGGTGGCGGCCCTGAACGCCGATCTCCCGGCCCTCCGCCCACTGGAATTGGCCCGGGTCCTTGATGCGGCCGCGGAATTCCCGCGCGCTTTTCTGCCGGACACGGCGGCAATCGGCACCACTCTGCTGGCGGCCGTCCCCGGCCATGAATTGGCGCCCGCATTCGGCCTGGATTCCCGCGCCCGTCACGCCGCCTCGGGCGCCGCGGAACTCGCCCTGGTGGGCGTGGACTCGGTACGCCAGGACGTGGACACCGGCGCCGACCTGCGAGCGGCCCTGGCCCTGGGCGTGGGCCCCCGCACCGCCACGGTGGCGGCCCGCCTGCTGATCCCGGACCAGTAGGCTGCGCTCATGCAGGCGACCGCATACACGTACGACCCTGAGACCCGCAGCGGTCAGGTACTGCTCGACGACGGGACGCCGGTGGCGTTCGACGGGGCGGCCTTCGAGGCGGGCGGCCTGCGCCTGCTCAGGCCGGGCCAGAGGGTACGGATCGAGACCGAGGGAAGCGGAGACGACCTCCGCGTCACCCTGGTGACTCTTCAAACGTTCTGAGCGGCGGGCGTCCCGTCCGGGGCGCGGGGCCGTATGCGATGTGCGGCTCCGCCGCGTGGCCGCGGCCGGCCCCCACCGGTCCGCGCTCGAAAGGCAACGCGGCTCCGTCCCTCGAACACACCGCGGGCCGGACTCCCCGAGGGAATCCGGCCCGTCGCGTGAGTATCCCGACCGCCCTGCTGAGCGAACCCTCAGCGAGCCACGGTCTTCTTGGCGGTGGCCTTCCGTGCCGTCGACTTCTTGGCCGGGGCCTTCTTCGCGGTGACCTTCTTGGCCGGCGCCTTCTTCGCGGCCGTCTTCTTCGCCGTCGCCGTGGTCTTCTTCGCGGCCGCCTGCTTGGCCGTGGTCTTCTTCGCGGCGGCCGTGGTCTTCTTCGCCGTCGTCTTCTTCGCCGCCGTCGTCTTCTTCGCGGCGGCCGTGGTCTTCTTGGCGGTGGTCTTCTTCGCCGCCGCCTTCTTGACCGTCGCCGAAGCGGCACCGGTCAGGCTGCCCTTGGGCGCCTTCTTGACCGCGACCTCGCCGCCCCGCGGGAGCTTCTTGGAACCGCTCACCAGGTCCTTGAAGCCCTGGCCGGCACGGAAGCGCGGCACGGAGGTCTTCTTGACCCGAACCCGCTCGCCCGTCTGGGGGTTGCGGGCGTAGCGGGCGGGACGGTCCACCTTCTCGAAGGACCCGAAGCCGGTGACCGAGACCCGCTCACCTGCGACGACCGCGCGGACGATGGCGTCCAGGACATGGTCGACAGCATCGGCGGCCTGTTGGCGGCCGCCCATCTTGTCAGCAATCGCTTCTACGAGCTGCGCCTTGTTCACGTCTTCCCCTTCGGAGACATCGCCAGAACGAATGTGTTCAAGCTTTTTCGCACGTTAGGCAGATATATACCGCAAATCAAACACGAAACGGGCTTATCACCCTCGTGCCGCAACGGACTCGGACTGCTCGTACGGTCCGGTCAGCGGTCCTCTTCGGGGATTCGCCCCGCGTCGAGGTCCGCGTTGAACCGTTCGAGCCGCCTCGCCGCGTCGGCGACGTCGTGTTTGGCCGCGGCCGTAATGACCAGCAGCTTCCGGGTCAGCGCCATCCGTACGCCCTCCGGGACTTGCAGTGCGCGCACTTTTGTGTGCGCTTCCTTGAGTTGGCCCGCGACCGCCGCATAGAGCTGGAGTTGGCCGTCGTGTTCCATGCACAGATTGTGCCATCTGGGGCGAGTTGTCGCCTGCGCAGGGTGCAACTGCCGCCTCAAATGGCCTTCCGGGCACTTGCGGAAGCCACGGACACAGCACTCACGTACCCCGACAACATCCGCCCTAACGTGGGAAGTTGGCAAGACCTGCGACAACGCGAGCGCCCGTTCGGGTGCAGACATGGCTGTACCCCCAATCGTGGCGATCGGGGGTACAGACGGGGTGTCGCGGTGGCTGAAACCAGCCGTATTCAGATGTGGCGGTTCACGCCCGAAGCGCGCCCGGTTCAGACCTGGAGCGTCCTCGGCTTGTACGACGGCCGCTTGGCCTCGTACGCGGCGATGTCGGCCTCGTTCCGGAGGGTGATGGAGATGTCGTCCAGGCCGTTCAGCAGCCGCCAGCGCGAGTTCTCGTCCAGCTCGAAGGAGGCGATGACGCCCTCGGCGCGCACCTCGCGGTTCTCCAGGTCGACGGTGATCTCGGCCTGCGGGTCGTTCTCGGAGAGCTCCTGCAGCGCCTCCACGATCTTCTGGTCCAGGACCACCGTGAGCAGGCCGTTCTTCAGCGAGTTGCCCCGGAAGATGTCGGCGAAGCGGGAGGAGATCACGGCCTTGAAGCCGTAGTTCTGCAGCGCCCAGACGGCGTGCTCACGGGAGGAGCCGGTGCCGAAGTCCGGGCCGGCGACCAGGACGGTGGCGCCCTGCCGCTCGGGGCGGTTGAGGATGAAGTTCTCGTCCTTGCGCCAGGCCTCGAACAGACCGTCCTCGAAGCCGTCCCGGGTCACCTTCTTGAGCCAGTGAGCAGGGATGATCTGGTCGGTGTCGACGTTGGAGCGGCGCAGCGGGACGGCCCGGCCGGTGTGCGTGGTGAATGCTTCCATGGCTGATCAGACTCCAGCGGGCGTGCGAGCGTCGGACAGGTCGGCCGGGGAGGCCAGGTGGCCCAGGACGGCGGTCGCGGCCGCGACCTGCGGCGATACCAGGTGGGTCCGGCCGCCCTTGCCCTGCCGGCCCTCGAAGTTGCGGTTGGACGTGGACGCGGAGCGCTCGCCCGGGGCCAGCTGGTCGGGGTTCATGCCGAGGCACATCGAGCAGCCCGCGTGCCGCCATTCGGCGCCGGCGTCCTTGAAGACCACGTCCAGGCCCTCCGAGACGGCCTGGAGACCGACCCGCGCGGAGCCGGGGACGACCAGCATCCGTACGCCGTCGGCGACTTTGCGGTCCTTGAGAATGTCCGCGGCGGCGCGCAGGTCCTCGATCCGGCCGTTGGTGCAGGAGCCTACGAAGACGGTGTCCACCTTGATGGAGCGCAGCGGCTGCCCGGCCTCCAACCCCATGTACTCCAGGGCCTTTTCGGCGGCGAAGCGCTCCGAAGCGTCTTCGTACGAGGCCGGGTCGGGGACGTCCGCCGAAAGCGGCGCACCCTGGCCGGGGTTGGTGCCCCAGGTGACGAACGGGGAGAGGGCGGCGGCGTCGATGTGCACCTCGGCGTCGAAGACCGCGTCGTCGTCGGTGCGCAGGGTCTTCCAGTACGCCACCGCCGCGTCCCAGTCCTCGCCCTCGGGGGCGTGGGCGCGGCCCTTCAGGTACGCGAAGGTGGTCTCGTCGGGGGCGATCATGCCCGCGCGGGCGCCGGCCTCGATCGACATGTTGCAGATGGTCATGCGGGCCTCCATCGAGAGCTTCTCGATGGCGGAGCCGCGGTACTCCAGGATGTAGCCCTGGCCGCCGCCAGTACCGATCTTGGCGATGATCGCCAGGATCAGGTCCTTGGCGGTGACGCCCTCGGGCAGCTCGCCGTCGACCGTGATGGCCATGGTCTTCGGGCGGGCCAGCGGCAGCGTCTGGGTGGCCAGCACGTGCTCCACCTGGGAGGTGCCGATGCCGAACGCCAGCGCGCCGAAGGCGCCGTGCGTGGAGGTGTGCGAGTCACCGCAGACCACCGTCGTGCCCGGCTGCGTCAGGCCCAGCTGCGGGCCGACGACGTGCACGACACCCTGCTCGACGTCGCCCAGCGGGTGCAGGCGCACCCCGAACTCGGCGCAGTTCTTGCGCAGCGTCTCCAGCTGGGCACGGGAGACCGGGTCCGCGATGGGCTTGTCGATGTCGAGGGTCGGGGTGTTGTGGTCCTCGGTCGCGATGGTGAGGTCGAGGCGGCGCACCGGGCGGCCGTTCTGGCGCAGTCCGTCGAAGGCCTGCGGGCTGGTCACCTCGTGCAGCAGGTGCAGATCGATGAAGAGGAGGTCGGGCTCGCCCTCGGCGCGCCGGACGACGTGGTCGTCCCAGACCTTCTCCGCGAGTGTCCTACCCATCGCTTTCCCTCCGGCCGGCAGACGTGCACCGGCCCAACTAGAGATCTTGAGGAAGCGGCTGCCCGGGTACCGGGCCCCTGAAATCGTGGTTCCGGGCGTCCGCCGCCGGGCCCGTTGGTCTGCGGGCCGCTGTGTGGTTCCAGGGTGGCGCGTTCCACGGAAAATTGAACTTGCGTTTCACAGAGTGAGACGTGAGTATCGTTGCATGGACAACAGTAGCGGCGTCGGCGTTCTGGACAAGGCGGCCCTTGTCCTGAGCGCTCTGGAGTCCGGTCCGGCCACCCTCGCGGGTCTGGTCGGGGCCACCGGACTGGCACGGCCCACGGCCCATCGGCTGGCCGTGGCCCTGGAACACCACCGCATGGTGGCACGCGACATGCAGGGCCGTTTCATTCTCGGCCCGCGACTCGCGGAACTGGCCGCGGCGGCCGGCGAGGACCGCCTGCTCGCGACGGCGGGGCCGGTGCTCACGCACCTCCGTGACATCACCGGGGAGAGCGCGCAGCTGTATCGCCGCCAGGGCGACATGCGTATCTGCGTCGCCGCCGCGGAGCGCCTGTCCGGTCTTCGGGACACGGTCCCGGTCGGTTCGACGCTCACGATGAAGGCCGGTTCCTCGGCGCAGATCCTGATGGCCTGGGAGGAGCCGGAGCGGCTGCACCGCGGCCTCCAGGGCGCCCGCTTCACGGCGACGGCCCTCTCGGGTGTCCGCCGCCGCGGCTGGGCCCAGTCCATCGGCGAGCGCGAGCCGGGCGTCGCGTCGGTGTCGGCGCCGGTGCGGGGGCCTTCCAACCGGGTGGTGGCGGCCGTCTCCGTCTCCGGCCCGATCGAGCGACTGACCCGCCACCCCGGGCGTATGCATGCGCAGGCCGTGATCGACGCGGCGGCCCGCCTCTCCGAGGCGCTGCGCCGCACCGGCTGACGCTCCCTACCGGAAGGGGCCGGCCTCAACGCCGCGGCAGGCCCTTTCTCAGGGGGTGAGACTTCTCTCCGCAAGGGGACTGTCCCCGCCCGGGGGCGCGGGGCTGTATGCGATATGCGGCTCCGCCGCGCGGGCGCGATCAGCCACATGCCGGCCGCACCCGCCCGGTGACCGGAGTTCCCACGGTGTGGATGTGCCACCACAGGCCGTCGGCCGTCCGCGACGGCGTCGCGGCCTGTCGCGCAGTTGCCCGCGCCCCTAGGGGGTTGCGCTCCCGGAGCGATGAGCGAACCGGTCCTTCGCGTAGCGCCCCCGGCGTTCCACGGGGACCGCCCCGTTCGCCGCGCCCAGGCCGAACTCCGGCATGTCGAAGTAGATCGACTCGTACGCGCCCTCGGGCGCCACGTACGTCTCGTGCCACAGGCCCACATGGCCCCGCAGCTTTCCCGCGCGCTCCTTGCGGTTCACGATGCTCCACATCCTGTGGTGGAGCAGTTCCGGCGAACTCGCGTACGCGTACAGCTTCTCCTTCGACTCCCAGTACTGGACGACGTAGTACGTCCGTGGCGAAGCCGTCAGCAGGATGCGGCCCTGCAACCCCCGGCCGGGGTCTCGCGCGAGCTCACGGAGCATGCGGAACATCGACAGCATGACCGGGAGCCACTGGTGGACCGCCCAGAAGTGGTTGATGCGCATGCCGATGAGCAGGACCACCGCGTCGCCCTCGCGGGCAGCGGTCGTACGACCCGGAATCGGTTTGGTGAACATGAGGAACCCCACCCCCGGAACCTTGTCGGATAGCGGCACTATCCTCTTGTCGATGCTTGGATAGTGGCACTTACCAAGGAGGCACGCAAGACATGCGGCTTGCCCAGTTGAGCGAGCGCAGCGGGGTGTCCGCGGCGACGATCAAGTACTACCTGCGCGAGGGGCTGCTGCCGCCGGGCCGCCAGGTCAACACCACGACCGCGGAGTACGACGAGGAGCACCTGCGGCGGCTGCGGCTGGTGCGGGCGATGATCCAGGTGGGGCGGATCCCCGTGGCGACGGTCCGCGAGGTGCTCAGGCACGTCGACGACGACTCGCTGGGCCGCACGATCCGGGTGGGCGCCGCCCTGTGGGCACTGCCGCAGCTGCCGGAGCCCGACGAGGACGACGCGTACGTGCGGGCCGCGCACCGGGAGGCCGACACCCTGCTGGACGCCCTCGGCTGGGAGAACGCCAGGCAGCTGACGACGATCTCGCCCGCCTACCGCCAGTTGGTGGTCGCCCTGGCCGCGTTCCGCCGGCTCGGCTACGACTGGGACGCCGAACTCCTCGTAGCGCGCGCGAAGTTGATGTACCAGGCGGCCGTCGCCGACCTGGACTTCCTGGACACGCGTCCGTCGGAGGCGGAGAAGGCGGAGGCCGCGGTGGCCAGCGCGGTGCTGGTGGAGCCGATGCTCCAGGCGCTGCACCGGCTGGCCCAGGAGGAGGAGTCGGCCCGGCGCTACGGCTTCGAGTAGCGCGCCGCATGCCATGGCAAAGGCCCCCCGCCGAAGCGGAGGGCCTTCTGGATGTACCCCCGACCGGATTCGAACCGGCGCTACCGCCTTGAGAGGGCGGCGTGCTAGGCCGCTACACAACGGGGGCGTGGATCATACGTTTCCGCAGATCCGAGCTGGTCTACCTGGACTCGAACCAAGACTAACTGAACCAGAATCAGTCGTGCTGCCAATTACACCATAGACCAATGATGGTTTAGACCAGTTCGTACCCCCGACCGGATTCGAACCGGCGCTACCGCCTTGAGAGGGCGGCGTGCTAGGCCGCTACACAACGGGGGCCCTAGCGACCATCCATGGATGGTCTCCGTACCCCCGACCGGATTCGAACCGGCGCTACTGCCTTGAGAGGGCAGCGTGCTAGGCCGCTACACAACGGGGGCTTTGCAGATGAGCTCTGCGAGCTGGCCTACCTGGACTCGAACCAAGACTAACTGAACCAGAATCAGTCGTGCTGCCAATTACACCATAGGCCACTGGAACGCAAGCCCCTGAGGGGATTTTGTTCTAGCTTCGCGCCTCCGGTTCCGGCCTTACGGCCCGCTCCCCGGCGGCGCAGGAAGAACATTACCTGAAGGTGGACGGGGCTCCAAAACGGGTATCGGCGCGGAGGATCGCGGGCAGTTCGGCGAGGGAGGCGATCCGGTGCGCGCCGACGGGTGCGTCGGTCCTGGTGGCCGGGCCGGCGGCGGGTCCGCGGCGGTCGAGCCACACCGACAGCAGCCCGGCGTCGGCGGCCCCCCGCCCGTCGATCTCCGGGTGGTCGCCGACGTACGCCACCTGGTGCGGGGCGAGTTCCAGCGCCTCGCAGGCGGCGAGGAAGGCGGCGGCCGCGGGCTTGGAGACGCCCAGTTCGGCGGCGCACAGGACGGCCTCGAAGCGGTCGTGCACGCCGAGCGTGCGCAGCTTGTGGTCCTGGACGTGCAGGCTGGAGTTGGACAGCACGGCGTGCCGGTAGCCGGCCGCCAGGGCGTCCAGGGCGGGCAGGACGTCCGGGAAGAGGGTCCAGACGGCCTCGTAGTGCGTCCGGTACCGGCGGAACCAGTCGTCGGCCTCGGCGTCGGTCAGCCTCGCCTCCAGGAACACCCGGACCCGGTCGCGGCGCTGGTCCTCGAAGGAGACCTCGCCCGCCGAGAACCGCGCCCACTGCTGGTCGGTGATCTCCCGCCACCGCACCAGCGCCGCCTCCGCGCTCCCCCAGCCCGCCAGCAGCCCCTCCGCCGCCAGATGCGCCCGCATGCCCTCACGGTCGGCGGTCGTGTAGTCGAAAAGGGTGTCGTCGACGTCCCAGACCACGGCGCGAATGCTCATGGTTCCGACGGTAGCGCGGGCTGGCACACCGAGGGGGTGATCAAGTACCGCGTCCAGTTCACCGTCGAAGCGCGTGCGATGTACGACGACCTGCCCGAGGAGCGGCGGGCACAGCTGGACAAGGCCCTGCGGATACTGGCCCGTGACCCGTTCCGGAGGACCGCGACCGCGCCGCTCGGGCCCGCCGAACACCTGAGAAGGGCCTATGCGGGCCCCGGCCTGATGCTGGAGTACATGGTGGCGGGCGCCGTCATGGTCGTCGTGGTCCTGGAGACCTTCGACGAGTTCGCGTACCTGGTCGACCAGGCCGACGCCGTCTGACGTGAACGCGTGAGGGGCGGCATCCGGAACTCCGGATGCCGCCCCTCACCTGTGCCCGCGTGTTACGCGGCCAGCTTCGCCAGCGCCGCGTCGATCCTCGCCAGGGTCTTCTCCTTGCCCAGGATCTCCAGGGACTCGAAGAGCGGCAGGCCGACCGTGCGGCCGGTGACGGCGACCCGGACCGGGGCCTGGGCCTTGCCGAGCTTGAGGCCGTGGGCCTCGCCGGCGGCCAGGACGGCCTCCTTCAGGGACTCGGGAGAGGTCCAGTCGGCCGACTCCAGCCGCTCGCGGGCCGTGGCCAGAAGGGCGTCGCTGCCCTCCTTCATCGCCTTGGTCCAGGACGCCTCGTCCTCGACCGGCTCCGCCAGGAACAGGAAGTCGACGTTCTCGGTGATCTCCGAGAGGACCTTGAGACGGGTCTGCGCGTGCGGGGCGATCGCCTGCCACTTCGCCTCGTCGAAGTCCTCCGGGGCCCAGGGGGCGAAGGGGGCCTTCAGCCAGGGTGCGCAGCGCTCCGTGAAGTCCTTCACCTCCAGCATGCGGATGTGGTCGGCGTTGATCGCCTCGCACTTCTTCAGGTCGAAGCGGGCCGGGTTGGGGTTCACGTCGGAGATCTCGAAGGCCGCGACCATCTCCCGGATCGTGAAGATGTCCTGGTCGGCGGAGAGCGACCAGCCCAGCAGGGAGAGGTAGTTGAGCAGCCCCTCGGGCAGGAAGCCCCGCTCGCGGTAGAGGTTGAGCGAGGACTGCGGGTCGCGCTTCGACAGCTTCTTGTTGCCCTCGCCCATGACGTAGGGGAGGTGCCCGAAGGCCGGGATCTGCTGCGCGACGCCGAGCTCGATCAGCGCCTTGTAGAGGGCGATCTGGCGCGGGGTGGAGGAGAGCAGGTCCTCGCCGCGCAGGACGTGGGTGATCTCCATCAGGGCGTCGTCGACCGGGTTGACCAGCGTGTACAGCGGGGCGCCGTTCGCGCGGACGATGCCGTAGTCCGGGACGTTCTCCGGGGTGAAGGTCAGCTCGCCGCGGACCAGGTCGGTGAAGGTGATCGTCTCGTCGGGCATCCGGAACCGGACGATCGGCGTACGCCCCTGGGCCTTGAACTGCGCCACCTGCTCCTCGGTGAGGTCGCGGCAGTGGCCGTCGTAGCCGGACGGCCTGCCGGCGGCGCGGGCGGCCTCGCGGCGGCTGTCCAGCTCCTCCTGGGAGCAGTAGCAGTGGTAGGCGTGGCCGGCGTCGAGGAGCTTGGCGGCGACGTCGGCGTAGATGTCCATGCGCTGCGACTGGCGGTACGGCGCGTGCGGGCCGCCGACCTCGGGGCCCTCGTCCCAGTCGAAGCCCAGCCAGCGCATCGCGTCGAGCAGCTGCTGGTACGACTCCTCGGAGTCGCGGGCCGCGTCGGTGTCCTCGATGCGGAAGACCAGGGTGCCCTGGTGGTGCCGGGCGAACGCCCAGTTGAACAGGGCGGTGCGGACCAGGCCCACGTGGGGGTTGCCGGTGGGTGAGGGACAGAAACGTACGCGTGGGGGTACCCCCAGCGCGAGCGAAGTCGAGGGCCTGGGGGAGGGTGCGCTAGCCACGCTTGACAACCTTGTTGGTGAGAGTGCCGATGCCTTCGATGGTGACGGCGACCTCGTCGCCGACGTGGAGGGGGCCGACCCCTGCCGGGGTGCCGGTGAGGATGACGTCGCCGGGGAGCAGCGTCATGGCCTCGGTGATGTTGACGACCAGGTCCGCGATGGAGTGGATCATCTCGCTCGTACGGCCGAGCTGGCGCTGTTCGCCGTTGACCGTGAGCTGGATGGTCAGGTCGGACGCGGTCGCGAGGTCCAGGTCCGTCTCCACCCAGGGGCCGAGCGGGCAGGCGGTGTCGAAGCCCTTGGCCCGCGCCCACTGCTTCTCGCGCTTCTGGACGTCGCGGGCGGTGACGTCGTTCGCGCAGGTGTAGCCCAAGATCACGTCCGCGACGCGCTCCCGCGGGACCTCGCGGCACATGCGGCCGATGACCACGGCCAGTTCGGCCTCGTGGTGGAGGTCCTGGGAGAAGGACGGGTACTGGATGTCGTCGCCGGGGCCGATCACCGAGGTGGACGGCTTGAAGAAGGCGAAGGGGACGTCCGGGACCTCGTTGCCCAGCTCCTTCGCGTGCTCCGCGTAGTTGCGGCCGTAGGCGACGACCTTGTTGGGGAGCACCGGCGGGAGCAGCCGGACCTTGCTCACCGGGACCTTCGTACCGGAGAGCTCGAAGTCCGCGAACGGAATGCCCTTGATGATGTCGAGGACGAGTTCGTCCTGCTTGTCGCCCTCGACAGCGCCGAAGGCGACGTTGCCGTCGATGGAGAACCTGGCGATGCGCACGGGATCCTGGCGCCCCTCACTGAGCCGGCTGGAGTCTGACGCTCCAGGCTAACGCGGTGAGGGGTGGCCGCCGCGGAATAACCCGGTCACCGGGTGGGTGAGTGAACGGCGGCCGGGTCCCGTACTACTCCGCGGCGGGGGTCCCGGCCGGGATCTCCATGAGGATCGTGCGCCGGGGGTTGGCGGTCTGGGCGGGGAGATCGAGGGAGTGCTCGGGCAGCTCGGGGGTCTGCAGTTCCTCGGCGTCCTTGAGGTGGGCGAGGGTGGTGCGGCGGGGGTTGGCTATGTTGCGGAACATCATCGTCGTCTTCACGGTTGCAGTGGACCCCGTCGTGTGTGGGTTGGCAGAGAATTCCCTCTTGTAAAGCGCCAGGCTAAACATCGAATTCCCGGCCGAAGCCGCCAAGAGGCCTGGATCCGCGTGTGAGTTTGCTCACGGAGTCGGGGACAAGGCGGTCATTTCCGGCCGACAACTCACCGCAGCGAAACGGACATTGACGAACTGAAGCTGTCATTCCGCTCCCGATCATGGCGACTGGGACACGGCCCACCCGTAGCCCACTGACAGGCATACGTCCGTTATGTACGCGATCGGCTTCCACATCTCGTGACACGTCACTCACACGCTGTCACGGAGGTCACAGCTCGGTCCACGGCCCTTGTTGGAGATCCGGCACTGTGCTGGAATTCCACGGACCGCCGCAGGATCGAGCCGGCGCGCAGGGGGCGCAACAGCGCCGAGTGGCGGTGAGACAGGGGGAACCAGCGCCGGTCACACTCACACCACCAGGGGGCGCATTCAGGGCGCTCCCCGTACCACGCCGACACCGTGTCCCTCCGTTCCCGGAGGGGCGCCTGGTCCAGAGGTTGCGACGCTAGTGCAGGGACGTTTCAAGAGGGATGGCAGCGCTCCGGCGGAGCCGGAGGCGCACGGCGGGACCGACCGCGGTTCCTCGCCCCAGCACGCCCAGAATCCGGGCCCGGCTCCGGCCGGTGGTGTCGGTGACGGCGGTGAGCGCTCCGGGCGCCCCGCCGTATCGGCGTCTTCGGGCCCCCAACCGGCCGCCGCGCCGACTCCGCCGATCAAGCCCCCGCAGGGCTCGTCCAACCCGGGCTCGCGCATAGCCCTGCGCAACTGGCGTATCTCCACGCGCCTGGTGTCGCTGCTCGCGCTCCCCGTGGTGGCGGCGACGACGCTGGGCGCGGTGCGCATCAACCAGTCGCTCGACGACATCCAGCAGCTCGACAACATGAAGCTGCTGACGGACATGACCAAGCAGGCGACCGAGCTGGCGGCCGCGCTCCAGGACGAGCGCGACGAGACGGCCGGTCCGCTGGCGCACGGCGCGTCGCCCACGAACGTCGCGGTCAAGGGTTTCGAGGACAAGACCGACCGCGCCCGCGACAACTTCCTCAACGCCTCCGAGGAAATCGACACCGCGAGCAAGAGCGGTCAGCTCCAGGGCGTCCGCGACAGCCTCGTCGGTCTGGCCGGCCAGCTGGACGACCTGGCGAAGATCCGCAAGGACGCCTACCAGCAGAAGGAGAACTCGACCCAGACGGTCGAGGCCTACCACCGGCTGATCACCCAGCTGATCGACCTCTCCCAGGACATGGCTCAGGCCTCCAGCAACCCGGAGATGATCCAGCGCACCCGCGCCCTGGCGGCGTTCTCCACCGCCAAGGAATACGCGTCCGTGCAGCGCGCCGTCATCGCCGCGGCCCTGCCCGCCAACGGCACGAGCGCCGGTGACCTCTCCGAGAACGACCGCCTGTACGGCCAGTCCGCCCAGGAGAGCGAGACCTCCGAGCTCACGATCTTCCGGAAGATCTACGTCGGCAACGCGGCCGACCTGCTCAGCCCGATCGACGGGAACAACCCGACGATCGAGGCCGCGGACACCTACGCCAAGCGTGCGCTCGGCGCCCAGAACGGTCTGAACGAGCTCAGCAGGCGGTCGTACCTCGACTGGGTCGACGACAGCTCGACCAAGATCGACCAGATGCAGAAGATCGAGCACACCCTGCTCGAGGACATGGAGCAGAAGGCGCGCGAGCTGCGCAGCTCCTCCGAGCAGTCGGCGATCATCTCCGGTGCGCTGATCCTGCTCGTCCTCGGTGTCTCGCTGGTCGGCGCCTTCATCGTGGCCCGCTCCATGATCCGCTCGCTGCGACGCCTCCAGGAGACCGCCACCAAGGTCGCCCAGGACCGCCTGCCCGAGCTGGTCAAGCAGCTGTCCGAGTCCGACCCGCAGGACGTCGACACGTCTGTGGAGTCGGTCGGTGTGCACTCCCGGGACGAGATCGGCCAGGTGGCCGCGGCCTTCGACGACGTGCACCGCGAGGCGGTCCGCCTCGCCGCCGAGCAGGCGCTGCTGCGGGGCAACGTCAACGCGATGTTCACCAACCTCTCGCGCCGCTCCCAGGGCCTCATCCAGCGTCAGCTCTCGCTCATCTCCGAACTGGAGTCCCGCGAGGCCGACCCGGACCAGCTGTCCTCCCTCTTCAAGCTCGACCACCTCGCGACGCGTATGCGCCGTAACGGTGAGAACCTCCTCGTCCTCGCCGGTGAGGAGCCCGGCCGCCGCTGGACCCGCCCGGTCCCGCTGGTCGACGTGCTCCGCGCCGCCGCCTCCGAGGTGGAGCAGTACGAGCGGATCGAACTGGCCGCGGTGCCGACCACCGAAGTGGCCGGCCGCGTGGTCAACGACCTCGTGCACCTGCTCGCCGAGCTCCTCGAGAACGCCACCTCGTTCTCCTCGCCGCAGACCAAGGTCAAGGTGACCGGTCACGCGCTGCCCGACGGCCGCGTGCTGATCGAGATCCACGACACCGGTATCGGCCTCTCCCCCGAGGACCTCGCGGCGATCAACGAGCGGCTCGCCTCGCCGCCCACCGTGGACGTCTCCGTCTCCCGCCGCATGGGTCTGTTCGTGGTCGGCCGGCTGTCCCAGCGGCACGGCATCCGCATCCAGCTGCGTCCGTCCGACTCCGGTGGTACGACCGCGCTGGTCATGCTCCCCGTCGACGTGGCCCAGGGCGGCAGGAAGTCCGCTCCCGGCAAGCCCGGCGCCCCGGCGCCGTCCGGCGGTCCGGCCGCCGCGCAGGCCTCGGCCGGTGCGGCCGCCGCCCGTCGCGGCAACGGCCAGGGGGCCGCTCCCGGTTCGCTCGGCGCGGGTGCCCCCTCCCCGGCGCTCGGCGGGGGCGCGGGTTCCCGCGGCCAGGTCGGCGCCGGCCTCGGCCCCCGGGCCGCGCTGCCCGGCGCGGGCCCGAACGGCGGCCGTCCCGGTGGGCCGGGCGGCGGCCGCGGCTCGCAGGGCCGCCCGAACACGGGTGCCGGTGCCTTCGGCAACCAGGACGCGTTCAGCAACCCGCAGGACTCCTTCGGCGGTCAGGACGCCTTCGGCAACCGCGCCCCGGTCCCGCCGCAGCGCTCCGCGAACTCCTCCGACCAGGGCCGTCAGCCCCAGCTGCCGCCGCGCGGTGGCCCGCGGGCCGAGCTGCCCGGCGGCAACCCGTCGGCGGGCCGGCCCAGCTGGAGCGACGACAGCGCCCAGCCGCCGCTCTCCCGTGCCTCGCTGGACACCCCGCGCGGCCACGACGAGCAGGACCCGACCCACACCGCGCCGATGCCCCGCATCGACGACCGGCAGGACCTCGGCGCCACCTCGCAGATGCCGGCGATCCCGCAGTCCCCGCCGACCGGCGAGTTCCCGCGGCCCGACTTCAACACGCCGAACGGCACGCAGAACACCGGCTCCTTCCCGCGGCCGGGCACCACCGGCCCGCAGGACACCGGCTCGTTCCCGCGCCCGAACGTCAACGGCCAGTACGACACCGGCTCCTTCCCGCGGCCGGGTACCACCGGCCCGCAGGACACCGGCTCGTTCCCGCGCCCGAACGTCAACGGCCAGTACGACACGGGTTCGTTCCCGCGGCCGGGTACCACCGGCCCGCAGGACACCGGCTCGTTCCCGCAGCCGAACGTCAACGGCCAGCAGGACTCCGGCCAGTTCATGCGCTCCGATGTCTTCGGCACGCCGCCCGCCCCGCAGAACGGCTCCCAGAACACCGGGCAGTTCGCCGCTCCGCAGGCCTACGACAACGGCTCCACCGGCCAGTACGCCGCGCCGTCCTTCGACGGCGGCTCCACCGGACAGCACTCCCTGCCCGGCCGCCAGAACGGCTACCCGGGCAACGGCCAGAACGGCAACGGCCGGCACAGCGCGGGCCAGTTCGAGCGTCCGGGGACCAACGGCCGCGGCATCGACTTCGGTGCGCCGCAGCGGCCGCCGGTCCGCCAGGAGCCGGAGGCATTGCCGCCGGCCACCGGTCCCGGTGACGGTCGTACCCCGCTGTACGACACGCTGGAGACCAACTGGTTCCACGGCGGCCAGCAGGAGCAGGTACAGCAGCCGCAGAGCAACGGCAACGGCGCGGCCTCGATTCCGCCGGTGCCCCCCCAGCCGCCGGCGTCCGCCGCGGCCCCCCAGCGTCCCGCCCAGACTGCCTGGCGCACCTCCCCGAACGACGACCTCGTCCGGCAGGCGGAGCGTGTACGGCAGCCGGCGGCGGGCGGTGTCACCACCTCCGGTCTGCCGCGCCGGGTGCCCCGGGCGAACCTCGTTCCGGGCACGGCTCAGCAGCAACAGCACCACACCGGTCCGCAGGTCTCGCGTGCGCCTGATGACGTCCGCGGCCGGCTGACCAACCTCCGTCGGGGTATCGCACAGGGTCGACAGGCCGGCACCGGCCCGCAGACCGGCACTTTCCCGAGCCCCACTCACCAGCAGGAGCGTTAGTTGAGTCAGATGAGCCAGGCGGCACAGAACCTCAACTGGTTGATCACCAACTTCGTGGACAACACCCCGGGGGTGTCCCACACCGTCGTCGTGTCCGCCGACGGTCTCCTCCTGGCGATGTCCGAAGGCTTCCCACGCGACCGTGCCGACCAGCTGGCGGCCGTCGCGTCCGGGCTCACCTCGCTGACGGCCGGGGCCTCCCGGATCTTCGAGGGCGGGAACGTGGCGCAGACGGTCGTCGAGATGGAACGCGGCTTTCTCTTCCTGATGTCCGTCTCCGACGGCTCGTCCCTCGCCGTACTGGCCCACCCCGAGTGCGACATCGGCCTCGTCGGCTACGAGATGGCACTGCTGGTCGACCGCGCGGGCGCGGTCCTCACGCCCGACCTGCGCGCCGAACTGCAAGGCAGTCTGCTCCACTGACCGCCCGGATCCAACCCGCCTCACCAAATCACCGTCCGGCCGCCACAATCCCCCCACCGGCCACGTCCGACGGCTAGCCCCCCGACTTGCTGTCCCGCCCGGAGGAACGATGACCCCGCCCACCGCCTCTCATGATCCGTACGCGGAGCCGTACGGGGACGAGGGCGACCAGCCGCTGGTACGTCCTTACGCGATGACCGGCGGCCGGACCCGGCCGCGCTACCAGCTCGCCATCGAGGCGCTGATCAGCACCACGGCCGACCCGGCAGCGCTCATGGGGCTGCTCCCGGAGCACCAGCGCATCTGCCACCTGTGCCGCGAGGTGAAGTCGGTGGCCGAGGTCTCGGCGCTGCTCGCCATGCCGCTCGGTGTGGCCCGGATCCTGGTGGCCGACCTCGCCGAGGCCGGCCTGGTCGCCATCCACCAGCCGGGCGGCGACGAGAACAACGGCGGCGCTCCTGACGTGACGCTGCTCGAAAGGGTGCTCAGTGGACTTCGCAAGCTCTGACGGAGGCCGGGCCACCACCTCCGCGAAGATCGTGGTGGCGGGCGGCTTCGGCGTCGGCAAGACCACGTTCGTAGGGGCGGTCTCCGAGATCAACCCGCTGCGCACGGAGGCCGTGATGACGTCCGCCTCCGCGGGCATCGACGACCTGACCCACACCGGGGACAAGACCACCACCACGGTGGCCATGGACTTCGGCCGTATCACGCTCGACCAGGACCTGATCCTGTACCTCTTCGGTACGCCGGGCCAGGACCGTTTCTGGTTCATGTGGGACGACCTGGTCAGGGGTGCCATCGGCGCGGTGGTGCTCGTGGACACCCGGCGCCTGGCCGACTGTTTTCCGGCGGTGGACTACTTCGAGAACAGCGGTCTGCCGTTCGTCATCGCCCTCAACGGCTTCGACGGACACCAGCCCTACACGCCCGAAGAGGTGCGTGAGGCGCTCCAGATCGGTCCGGACGCGCCGATCATCACGACCGACGCGCGGCACCGTGCCGACGCGAAGAGCGCGCTGATCACGCTGGTCGAGCATGCCCTCATGGCGCGCCTGCGGTAGCGGCGGCGCGGCACCCAAACCAGTCGTCATGTACGACAGTTGTCGTACGGAAACCGGAGCCGACTGTGGCCTTTGACACGGTCGGCTCCGGTGTTCATAACGTTTCGGCAGAGGAATCCAGTGGTATCGCCACGCGTCGCGGTCACGCGATGCCGCTGTGCTCACAACAGCCCCGCCTTTTGGCGGGGCTCGCTCTTTATGACCGATTTATCTGGGGCTTACATCGCCGCACTCTGCCCCGATGGACTGTTTGGAAGTGCACCGGCCCCCATGCTGGAATGCCTGAACTGCCCAATGGTCCAGGACGTACTGAGTAGTGGTCTATGACACACCGGGCCCTGAGAGACTGCGGCACGACGACAGGTGCCCGCCGCCGAGAGGTTGTTGGTCGAGTGAGGCGAAGCAAGAACGGTCCCGAGCCGTCGGCACGGGGCAACTTCACCCCGCCGCCGCGCGCTGCGGCGCCCACCCCTGTGCCAGCCGCGGAACCACCGGCCCCGCCCGCGAAGAGCGGCGGCCGTTTCTCGCCGCGGAACTGGCGTGTGCCGACCAGGCTGAACGCGATTCTGCTCATACCCGTGGCCGTCGGTCTGGTCATGGGCGGCTTCCAGGTGAAGAGCTCCATCGACACCTGGCAGAACGCCCGGGACGCGGAGAACACCGCCCGCCTGGTCCGCGCGGCCCTCACCTATGGCGACGCCCTCTACAACGAGCGTGACGTCAGCGCGGCACCGCTGCTCCTGAACAAGGACAAGGCGACGGTCACCCAGGCACGTGCCGAGACGGACAAGGCCGCCGACGCCTTCGACGCCGCCGCGAAGAACATGCCGAAGAAGCCGGGCCTGGAGCGCCGCCTGAAGCTGTTCCGCGAGGCCGAGCCCACCCTCACAACCCTGCGCGCCGCCGCGTACACCAGCAAGCTCTCCGGCGTGCAGACCGAGGAGGGCTACGTCGCGGTCGCCCACCCGCTGATGGAGTTCGCCAACGAGCTCGGTCTGGGCACCGGAAACATCACCTCCTACGGCCGTACCGTCTACGCCATCTCGCTCACCAAGGCGGCCCTGTCGCTGGAGCGGTCGATCGGCATGCACCTGCTGGTCAAGCCCGGCCCGGACGCCGGCAACCTGGCCACCCAGCGGGTCGCCCTGTCGTCGTACGCCTACCTCGAGGGCATCGCCGTCGAGGAGTACATCGGCGGTGGCACCGAGGCCGACGCGCAGAAGCTGACCGACCTCGAAAAGAAGATCAAGACCGACGGCGCGGCGCTGGTCCAGCAGGCCAAGGCCAAGGACCCGAACTACGTGGCTCCGCCGTCCAAGACCACCACGATGGTCTCGGCGCTGGCGACGCTCCAGAACACCGACGCCGCCACCCGGCAGGCGCTGGCCGCCCAGGGCATCACGGCCGAGAACTGGTGGACGGTCAACACCCTCAAGTACAACGCCTACCGCACGATCGAGTCGGACCTGGCCGACAAGGCGGTGAGCGAGGCCTCCACCATCGCCGACAACGCCAAGACGGACGCGTTCATCACCGGTGCGGCGGTCATGGTCGCGCTGCTCGCCGCGTTCATCCTGGCCGGCATGGTGGCCCGCCAGATGTCCCGCTCGATGCGCCAGCTGCGCAACGCCGCCTTCGGCATCGCCGAACAGCGCCTGCCGATGCTGGTCGACCAGCTCTCCCGCACCGACCCCGGCCGGGTCGACACCCGGGTGGCGCCGATCCCGATCACCACCACCGACGAGATCGGCGAAGTCGCCCGCGCCTTCGACCAGGTCCACCGCGAGGCCGTCCGCCTCGCCGCCGAGCAGGCGCTGCTGCGGGGCAACATCAACGCGATCTTCACCAACCTGTCGCGCCGCAACCAGTCGCTGATCGAGGGCCAGCTGACCCTGATCACCGACCTGGAGAACAACGAGGCCGACCCGGACCAGCTGGAGAACCTCTTCAAGCTGGACCACCTCGCGACCCGTATGCGCCGCAACGGCGAGAACCTCCTGGTCCTCGCCGGCGAGGAGCCCGGCCGCCGCTGGGACCAGCCGGTCCCGCTGGTGGACGTGCTGCGCGCCGCCTCCTCCGAGGTGGAGCAGTACGAGCGCATCGAGCTCTCCGGGGTCCCGGAGGCCGAGATCCACGGCCGCGCGGTCACCGACCTCGTGCACCTGCTCGCCGAGCTCCTGGAGAACGCCACCACGTTCTCCTCCCCGCAGACCAAGGTCCGCGTCACCGCGACCCGTCTCCCCGACGGCCGCGTCATGATCGAGATCCACGACAAGGGCATCGGCCTCACCGCCGAGGACTTCGCGGACATCAACCACAAGCTGGCCAACCCGCCGACCGTGGACGCCGCGATCTCCCAGCGCATGGGTCTGTTCGTGGTCGGCCGGCTGTCCGACCGGCACGGCATCCGGGTCCAGCTGCGCCCCTCCGGCGAGCAGGCCGGCACCACCTCGCTGGTCATGCTGCCGGACGCGATCACGCACGGCGGTGGCGGCGAACAGCCGCTGGACCGCGAGGAGTTCACCGTCTCGCAGATCATCCCGGAGCAGCAGTTCCAGGGTGAGAGCTTCCAGCCGCCGCAGCAGCTCCAGCCGATGCCTACGGCGGCCGAACTCGGCTTCGACGACAGCCGCTACATCGAGGTCCCCGACGACATCCGCGACCTCGACCCCGTGGGCCGCTCCCTGATGCGCGAGGAGCGCCGTGCGGCCCTGGAGTCGCAGGCGCAGCCCCCGCAGGGCGCGGAGCTCCCCCAGGCCCCGCAGGAGACCGCGGAGATCCCGGCGTACGCCGACGAGTTCGACAGCGGCCAGCAGGGCTACGGCACGAACGGTACGGGTTTCCAGGAGCAGCCCACGGGCTACGACGGGCAGCCGGCGTACCAGGAACAGCCGCAGAGCACGTACGACGAGCAGTACTACGCGCCGAACGGCGGCCTGCCGCAGAACGACGCGTTCTCACCCGAGGCGTTCTCCGCGAACGGCGGCTATCCCGAGCCCGCCTATCAGGAGCCGGTCCAGGAGGAGCCCTCGGCCGCGCAGGCCGCCGCCGAGGTGTTCCCGGCCTACGGCGAGCAGCCCTACCAGGACGACTGGCCGCAGCAGGACGGCTACCAGAACGGCTACCCGGCCCAGTACGCTCCGGAAGCCGAGTCGGCGCAGGCCGGTGACGTGGACGAGCGGAACCGCGTAGGCTTCGACCGTCCGGGAGCGGCCCCCTCCGCCGGCCACCGGCTGACCGACGCCGGGCTGCCCCGCCGGGGCTCCGCCGCCGGCGGCCCGAACGGCGCGGGTCCCGTGCAGCAGGCTCCTGCCGCGGCACCGGCGGCCCCGGCTCCGGAGCCGGGCGGCGACAGCTCCTGGCGTTCGCAGAACGACGAGCGCTGGCAGCAGGCCTCGGCGCTGCGGAAGCCCAAGGCGGGCGGGGTCACCTCCTCCGGCCTGCCGAGGCGGGTACCCAAGGCCAACCTGGTCGAGGGAGCCGCCGCGAGCACCCCTCAGGGAGGCCCACAGGTCTCCCGCGCCCCGGAGGATGTCCGGGGCAGGCTGAGCAACCTGCGTCGAGGCGTCCAACGCGGGCGCAACGCAGGCAGTGAAACGAACGGCCAGGGCTTCGGTCCTGACAGCACCTACAACCAGGAGCGTTAGTGTGAGCCCGATGAGCCAGGCGGCACAGAACCTGAACTGGTTGATCACCAACTTCGTGGACAACACCCCGGGGGTGTCCCACACGGTGGTGGTCTCCGCCGACGGACTCCTTCTGGCGATGTCCGAAGGCTTTCCCCGCGACCGCGCCGACCAGCTCGCGGCCGTCGCCTCAGGTCTGACGTCTCTGACGGCAGGCGCGTCCCGGATTTTCGAGGGCGGCAGTGTGAACCAGACGGTTGTGGAGATGGAGCGGGGGTTCCTGTTCCTCATGTCCATTTCCGATGGTTCCTCGCTGGCGGTCCTGGCCCACCCGGAGGCCGACATCGGCCTGATTGGGTACGAGATGGCCCTTTTGGTCGACCGCGCGGGCACAGTTCTTACCCCGGATCTGCGTGCGGAACTCCAGGGAAGCCTTCTCAACTAATAGTCAGACGGTGCGTTTTGGCGTCCCGGGGCCGTAAGGTTTCGGGACGCGGCTCCACAAGGATGGGTGCCCGGCACGGTCGGAGGAGGAGAGAGAGTGGCAACACCCCCAGGCGGTTCTAATCACGGCAACTGGTCGTACGGGCCTGCGCAGGGCCCGACCGACGGTTCCGGGAACCGGTACAACTTCCCCTCCGCTCCAAGCCACCGGCAGCCGTACGCGCCACAGGGCCCCGGCCCGTCGCCGTACGACCAGCCGCCGGCGCCGCGCATCCAGCCGGTGCAGCCGCAGCGCCGCCCCGAGCCGGCCCCGGCCTCCGGGTCGCACAACCCGCTGGTGCGCCCGTACGCCATGACCGGCGGCCGGACCCGCCCGCGGTACCAGCTCGCCATCGAGGCGCTGGTGCACACCACCGCGCAGCCGCACCAGATGCAGGGCCAGTTGCCCGAGCATCAGCGGATCTGCAACCTCTGCCGGGAGATCAAGTCGGTGGCCGAGATCTCGGCCCTCCTGACGATCCCTCTCGGCGTGGCCAGGATCCTCGTCGCCGACTTGGCGGAGGCGGGCCTGGTCGCCATCCATCAGCCCGGCGGCGACGAGAACGCCGGTGGCCAGCCAGACGTGACACTGCTCGAAAGGGTGCTCAGTGGACTTCGCAAGCTCTAGCGGCGGTCCTTCCCGCTCCACCACCTCCGCGAAGATCGTGGTGGCGGGCGGCTTCGGCGTGGGCAAGACCACGTTCGTCGGCGCTGTCTCGGAGATCAACCCGCTGCGCACAGAGGCCGTGATGACGTCCGCGTCTGCCGGCATCGACGACCTCACCCACACCGGGGACAAGACGACCACCACGGTCGCCATGGACTTCGGCCGCATCACCCTGGACCAGGACCTGATCCTGTACCTGTTCGGCACCCCCGGTCAGGACCGCTTCTGGTTCATGTGGGACGACCTGGTACGCGGCGCCATCGGCGCGATCGTCCTGGTCGACACCCGCCGCCTCGCCGACTGCTTCCCCGCGGTCGACTACTTCGAGAACTCGGGCCTGCCGTTCGTCATCGCCCTCAACGGCTTCGACGGCAACCAGCCCTACAACCCCGAAGAGGTCCGCGAGGCGCTGCAGATCGGGCCTGACACGCCGATCATCACGACGGACGCGCGGCACCGGGCCGATGCGAAGTCGGCGCTGATCACACTGGTGGAGCATGCGCTCATGGCTCGGCTGCGTTAGGTTCGGCCACCGCGCGTCGGCACAGCTCCGCGCCCCTGTGGGGCGCGTGACCGAGGGCCCCTTCTCGAAGGGGCCCTCGGTCTGTCAGGAGCAGGTTGCCGTCACCATGTCGGCGACCACTCCCCGGCTTCCCGTGGGCCCCGTGTTGGTCAGGGTCAGGTCGATGGTGCCGGTGTGGAAGGTGTAGGTGCGGGTGGGGTACCAGCCGCCCGCGTCGTAGGCGTGCTGGTCGAAGGTGAAGGCGTACGTGTAGTCGGCCTGGCCGTCGAGGGTGCTGTCCACGTCGTAGACCTTGTAGTGGGCCGTCGTGGCCCAGGTGCCCTTCGCCACGTGGATACGGAAACTGCACGCGTCGACCTTGGTGCCGGGGGTGAAGACCCAGTCGGCGTTGGCGCTCCAGCCGTCGTCGTGGTCGTCGTAGAGGTTGATGTACCTGGCGGCGCCGCAGCCGTGGAGATAGGCACCGCCCTCGGTCTCCTTCCAGGCTCCCTCCTGGGCGTTGAAGCTGGTCTGTGCCGCGCCCGCGGAGGCGCAGCCGGTGCCCGCGTAGCCGGTCCAGGTGACCGCCGGTGTCCGGCTGGTGCCGCCGCCCGGGTCGCTCGGTGCGGGCGACGGTTTCCGCGTACCGGCGGCGCCCTGGCCCGTGAGGGCGGCCCCGGAGGCCGAGCGGCCGGGAGCGGCCGAGTGCCGGGCACGCGGTGACGGCGTGCCGGACGGGCTCACGGCGGCCGGGGCCGAGACCGAGGCCGTGGGGCCGCCGGCCTCCGGTGGGGTGGTGAGCGTGGAGGTCCCGGAGCGGCCGGCGGTCAGGGCCACGGCGACGGCGATGCCGGTGGCGAGGACGAGCGGTACGGCAGTGAGCCGGACGCGGACCACGGTTCGGCGGGTGGCGGCCCTGGCGAGGGTGTCATCCACCTCCTTGCGCCGGGCGGCCAGCCGGGAGGCGGCGGCCGTGGGCAGCCAGGCCAGCTCCTCCGGACGGTCCGCCCCGCACACCGCGACGATCTCCTCGGGCTTCGGGCGGCGCCCGGGATCCTTGTCCAGGCAGCGCCCGATGAGCTCTTGCAGCCGGTCGTCACCGCAGTCGAGGGCGGCGGGGTCGGGATCGGCGTGCGCGATGCGGTACAGCACCTCACCGCTGGTGCCGTCGCCGAACGGCGGGACTCCGGTGGCCGCGTAGGCGAGCACACAGCCCAGGGCGAACACGTCCGAGGCCGCGGTGACCTCCCGGCCGTCGGCCTGCTCGGGTGCCATGAACGGCACCGTGCCGACGCGGACGCCGGTCCGGGTCAGCCGGGCGGCGTCCGCGGCGCGGGCCACCCCGAAGTCGACGACCTTGGGGCCGTCGTCGTCGAGGACGACGTTGCCCGGTGTCAGGTCGCGGTGCAGCACCCCGGCGCCGTGGATGGCGGCCAGGGCCTCGGCGATTCCGGCGGCCAGGCCCAGCACGACGGCCGCGGGCAGCGGGCCCGCGGACTGTACGGCCTCCGCCACAGTCGGACCGGGCAGGTACTCGGTGGCCAGCCAGGGCCGCTCGGCCTCCGTGTCGGCCTCCAGCACGGCCGCGGTGTACGGCCCCGACACCCGGCGGGCCGCCGCCACCTCCGCGGTGAACCGCTCCCGGAAGTGCGGGTCCTCGGCCAGGTCCGCCCGCACCACCTTCACGGCCACCGGCCGCCCGGCCCGGGACGCCCCCAGATACACCACCCCCATCGAACCGGCCCCCAGCCGCCCCAGCAGCCGGTACGGGCCGGCCTTCGCGGGGTCGGAGGCGGAGAGGGGGGCCACGGGCGGGGCGGCGGCGGGGGCGGCCGCGTGGACGGGTGCCGAGGTTTCCGGTCCGGCTTCCCGGTGGTCTGCCGTAGCGGCGTCCGGCGGCCCGGCCTCAGCCCGGAGCGCCGGAGACTGGCCGCGCAGCCGGGTGTCCAGTTCCCGCCAGCGCTCCTGCCAGTGCGGCACATCACCGCCGCAGGCGGCCACGAAGGCCGCGGTGACCTCCCACGAGGGCAGCCGCCGTCCGGACGCTGCGTCCGACAGGGCGGAGGACGAGTAACGGGCGCGGGCCGCCAGTTCCCGGTAGGTGGGCGAGCCGGGCGTCCGCGCCCGCAGCTCCCGCAGCCCTTCGGCGAAGTCCTTCAAGGGACCGTCCGGAACCGGAGCTTCCCGTCTGCCCATCGTGCCGCCCCTCAGCCCCACGGGTACCACCGCCCGGTCATATTAGTGCTCGACCGGTGCCGTAACCGCCGTGATCCGGCCATCACGGGCGGTCAGCCGCCGGTACCGGCGGTCGCGGCGACCTGATGCAGGACGGCGCGGTCGGCGTCGGTGATGTCGCTGGTGAACACGAGGATGAACACGGGGTGTTCGGCCACGGCGGCCTCCAGGTCGTCGGCCAGGTTGTCGCCGGTGTCGCCCGTGGCGCCGCGCATCTCTGCGATGACGGGAGTCCGGCCCCACGGCGCGGACAGGGTACGGCCGGGGACGACGCCGTTGTCCTGGAGCCAGATGCCCTTGGCCACCGCATAGTTGACGATCTTGCTCTCGTCGTATCCGTCGGTGCCCCCGATGAACGTCTTGTCCGGCATCAGCGCCAGCGGGGTGCGGTGGAAGAGGCTCGTATAGGTGGTGATGGTGTGCTGGGCGTATCCCCACCACAGTTCGTCGGTGTAGCCGATGGACTGCCACAGCGGGAGCAGACCGGGGTTCTTCTCGCTGTCGGCCTTGCTCTCTCCGCCGACGCCGATGGAGATGTCCACGGCGGAGACGGCGGCGTCGCCGTCGTAGCGGGCGGCGAAGGCGGCCAGAAACGTGTCCAGGTCGCTTTCGAAGGTCTGGCTCCAGTACTCCGGCATGACCGCGCCGTCCTGCTCCGTCACCGACCTGACGCCCTGGGCGTAGACCCAGGCCGGGGTGCCGTGCGCCGAGTCCGCGGCGGTGTCCCACTTCGCCCAGCCGGCCGCGGAGACCCGGAGGACGACCTTCTTGCCCGCGGTCACCCACGGCCTCATGTCCTGGTCGATGAGGTTCCAGCAGTACTGGCCCTGCCGCGGCTCCAGTTGGGCCCAGTAGTAGACGAGCGACCGTCCGGCCACGTCGGGGTCGGTGGCGAGGTCGGAGGTGTTGCCGCCGCTGAAGGCGTAGATGCCGTGGAAGGCGGAAGCGGCCGACGTCGTGGCGGAGGCGGCGTCGGAGGGCGTCGCGGAGGCGGCGTCGGAGGGTGTGGTGGAGGCGGCGTCGGCGGGCGTGGCGGAGGCGGCGTCGGAAGGTGCGGCCGGTTCGATGTCCGGGCTGGTCAGGGGGCTGGCCGAGGGTGTACCCGCCGTCGGCGCCGGTGACGTGCCGCAGGCCGCCGACGCCGTGCCGGAACCGCTGGACGGGGTCGCCGGGCCGCTGGACGGGGTCGAGGAGGCGGCGGACGGGGTCACCGAGCCGGTGGCCGGGCTCGATGAGGCGGCCGTGTCGGCGATCCGGGCCGTGCGCGGGGTGGCTGAGGGTGCCGGCAGCGCGCAGAGCGCCGCTCCGGTCAGTACCGCCGCCAGGGCTCCGGCGCCGTACGTGACGGCCCTGCGGAACGCGGGCGGCAGATGCGAACTCTCCATGGGGCCCTCTCCTCGTCTCGGGGTGCTGCCTCCAGTCCACGCACGGCCCGCGCCGCTCAACCAGGTTTGTTTGTTGACCAGTTGACCTTGGACGCGGGCTGCCGCACCCGGCCCCGTTCGACGCCAATCGGTCAACAAAAGCTGCTGGTGCGTCAATCCGCCGGGCCGTCAGATGGAGTCACCGCCCCTTCCCCCCGCTCTCCGGGAGACCCCGCCATGACCGCCCTTCGTCTGCCCCGCGTCCCTCTCCTCGCCGTCCTCCTGGTCCTCTTCCTCTCCCTGACCGGAGCCTCCGGGGCGGCCTACGCCACCGCTACGAGAAGCGCGGCCGGCACCCACGCGCCGACCGCCACCCGCATCGCCCCCAGACCCATGCCCCGCCCGGCCGCGAGTCGGCACTCCCCCACCCGACGCACCGCCCGTACCGTCCTGTTGCGCCCGGGAGACACCCTCTGGGGCCTGGCCCAGCGGTACGGCACCACGGTCGCCGCCCTGCAACGCGCCAACCACCTGGGCACCTCCACCCTGATCCGGGCCGGCGGCCGCCTGGCGATCCCCGCACCGGGCGCCGGCAGCGGTCACCGGCCAAAGGCGCACACCACCCCGGCCCCTGCCCCGGCGGGCAGCGTCGCGGTGGCGTTCGCCCGCGGCCGGCTCGGCACCCCGTACCGCTGGGGCGGTACCGGGAACGGCGGTTACGACTGCTCTGGGCTGGTCCAGGCCGCCTGGGAAGCGGCCGGTGTCCGGCTGCCGCGCACGGCAGCCGCCCAGGCCCGCACCGGCTCCCGTACGAGCCGTGCCCGACTCCGGCCCGGAGACCTGGTGTTCACCTACTCCTTCGGCCACGTCCAGCTGTACGCGGGCGACGGCCGGGTCATCGAGGCCGCCCACACCGGCACCCGGGTCCGGTACGCGCCCCTGCCGGTCGCGTCCGCCGTCGACGCCTACGTCAGCGTCAGCGTCCACGTCCGCGTCCACGCCCGGGCCGGAACGCCGGCCGCCCGCACCACCGCGGCACGGGCCGCCGCCCCGGCACCCCCGGGCGGCTCCGCCCGCCGCGCCGCGGTGGCCGTCTTCGGCGGCCAGTACGGCTGCGCCGCCGAGATCGTCAGCCGCGAGTCCGGATGGCGTACCACCGCCACCGATCCCACGTCCGGCGCCTACGGCCTCGCGCAGGCCGTGCCCGGTTCGAAGATGGCCCGCTACGGCGGTGACTGGCGCACGGATCCCACCACCCAGCTGCGCTGGATGCGCTCCTACGTCACCGCCCGCTACGGCAGCGCCTGCGCCGCCTGGGCCTTCTGGCAGACCCACCACTGGTACTGACACCCCAAGGAGAAACCATGTTCGACTTCCTGTCCCGGCGCCCGTCCCTCCTGCCCAGGCGCCCCTCCCTGCGCGTCACCGCCGCCCTGCTCACCGCCACGGCGATCGTCGGGACGGGCGTCGGCCTCAAGACGTCCGGCGCCCTGCCCGAGCTCACCGGCCACCGTGCCGCCACCGCGAAGATCAGCTCCGTCGCCGACGCCGTCGCCTGCCGGCCGGGCACCGGCACCGGCACCGGCACCGGCACCGGCACCGTAGTGGACCCGGGTACCGGCACCGTCGGGCTCGGCGGCACGGGGGTGGCCAACTGCCCCGGGGGATCCGGGACTTCCGCAGGTGCGCCGATCGGCGGCTACACCGCCGAACAGTGCTGGCTGGCGACCACGAGCGAGGAGGCGTTCAAGGAGTTCATGAAGAACTGGATCAGCAACAACGCGCAGCGCTGGGCGACGGAACTGCAGAACCAGGGCGTGAACCCCGCGCCCGCCCCCACCGACCAGCGCGTGGACGACGCCTTCACCAAGATGGAGCAGTCGTTCTACGACTCGACGAGCGCCTTCGCCCAGGCGCTCGGCAGCGCCGCCCAGAGCGACAACGAGCGGGTCTCCGACTGCAACGCCAGTGACGACGGTCTGGAGCCCAACTGGATGGACGAGGCGTTCGGCCAGGCGGTGGACCTTCAGAACGAGACACCGTGGTGGCTGGAACAGGCCGAGCAGGCCCTGGTCCAGGCGGTCGCCCAGATCGCCTGCGACAACGGCGGCGGCACCTGCTGACGCCCCGGACCTGACGGCCGCGCACGCCGTCGGCCCCGCCGCCCGAAAGGGTGACGGGGCCGACGGTCGTCGTACGCAAGCGTCGTTACTGCGGGCTCAGTGCCAGCTGTGCGGGGCGCGGAAGCCGTTCTCGCGCTCCAGGCGGCGCCAGCCGGCCTTGGCGCGGCCTCGGTGGGTCTGCTCGGTGTCGGCGGTCGGCCGGGCGGCCGCGCGGGCCAGGAGGACCGCCGTGATGGCGGCGACTTCCTCCGGGTCGGCGTTGCCCTTCTCGACGCGGATGTCAGGCACGTTCATGGGTGTCAGTCTCCGTGAGAGAGGTTTCCGCAGGATTACTGCGGGGGGTTGCCGTGCTTACGGGACGGCAGGTCGGCGTGCTTGGTCTGCAGCATCGCCAGGGACCTGGCAAGCACCTCGCGGGTCTCGGCCGGGTCGATGACGTCGTCGACCAGGCCGCGCTCGGCCGCGTAGTAGGGGTGCATGAGCTCGGCCTTGTACTCCTTGACCATCTTCTGCCGCATGGCCTCGGGGTCCTCGGCCGCGCCGATCTGGCGGCGGAAGATGACGTTGGCCGCTCCCTCGGCGCCCATGACCGCGATCTCGTTCGTCGGCCAGGCGTACGTCAGGTCGGCACCGATCGACTGGGAGTCCATCACGATGTAGGCACCTCCGTACGCCTTGCGCAGGATCAGGGAGATCCGGGGCACGGTGGCGTTGCAGTAGGCGTAGAGGAGCTTCGCACCGTGGCGGATGATCCCGCCGTGCTCCTGGTCGACACCCGGAAGGAAGCCCGGTACGTCCAGGAATGTGACGATCGGAACATTGAAAGCGTCACACATCTGAACAAAGCGCGCAGCTTTTTCACTGGCCTCGATGTCCAGGACGCCCGCCAGCACCTGCGGCTGGTTGGCGATGATGCCCACCACCTGGCCGTCGATCCGGGCGAGCGCGCAGATGATGTTCCGCGCCCAGCGCTCGTGGACCTCCAGGTACTCGCCGTCGTCGACGATCTCCTCGATGACCTTGGCCATGTCGTACGGCCGGTTGCCGTCGGCCGGGACGAGGTCGAGGAGGGTGTCGCCGCGGCGTTCGATCGGGTCCGCCGACTCCGCCCGGGGCGGGTTCTCGCGGTTGTTCTGCGGGAGGAGGGAGAGGAGGTAGCGGACCTCCGCGATGCAGGTCTCCTCGTCGTCGTACGCGAAGTGGCAGACGCCGGAGGTCTCCGCGTGGACGTCGGCGCCGCCGAGGCCGTTCTGGGTGATCTCCTCGCCGGTGACCGCCTTGACGACGTCCGGGCCGGTGATGAACATCTGCGAGGTCTCGCGGACCATGAAGACGAAGTCGGTGAGGGCGGGGCTGTAGGCGGCGCCGCCCGCGCACGGGCCGAGCATCACGCTGATCTGCGGGATGACACCGGACGCCTTGGTGTTGCGCTGGAAGATGCCGCCGTAGCCGGCGAGGGCGCTGACGCCCTCCTGGATACGGGCGCCGGCACCGTCGTTCAGCGAGACCAGCGGGGCACCGGCCGCGATGGCCATGTCCATGATCTTGTGGATCTTGGTGGCGTGGGCCTCGCCCAGGGCGCCGCCGAAGATCCGGAAGTCGTGCGCGTAGACGAAGACCGTACGGCCGTCGACCGTGCCCCAGCCGGTGATGACACCGTCGGTGTACGGCTTCTTGGCCTCCAGGCCGAAGCCGACCGCGCGGTGCCGCCGCAGCTGCTCGACCTCCTGGAAGGAACCCGGGTCCAGGAGCAGCTCGATGCGCTCCCGGGCCGTCAGCTTGCCCTTGGCGTGCTGCGCCTCGGTCGCCTTCTCGCTGGGGCCCGCCACGGCCACCGCACGGATGTCGTGCAGCTCGGCGACCCGCCCGCGCGCGTCCGTCGGTTCACCGGTGGGCTCGCCCGTCGTCTCTTCCAAAACGGTCATGTAGCGACCTTACGAAGGACACCGAGGAATGCGAGACGTCGACTCCGTACAGTCTCCGGCGCGTTTTACTGGAACCACTGAACAGAACCAGGACCGCATGCAGCCGTTCCGACTGCTCAGGGGGCTTGGCTGTTGTAGGGGCACCACAAAGGGGGACACTGAGACCCGCCCCACATCCGCGGCCGGTCCATACCACCCGCGGAGTGACACAGGACTCCGGACGGCGGTTCACCCACACAGAGCCTAGCCCCTCAGCGGGTCCCGCCGTCACGAACGGCAGCGGAACATTACGCTGCGCGATGACCGCGACACACACGGATGATGTTGAACATTGAATGGAATAGGTCTACGGTGTCTCCCGTTGAGTTCGTTGAACATTAAACATCAAGGCCGCGGCTTCCCCATCCACCCGCTTCGAAGCCGCGACCCCGTCCCCCAAGGAGCACGTCATGGGCATCTTCGGCCGTAAGAACGACGAGAGCACTTCCACCGGCGCGACCGCCGCCACCGCCGCACTGACCGGCGACTACACGATCGACCCCGCGCACACCACGCTCGGTTTCGTGGCCCGCCACGCGATGGTCACCAACGTCAAGGGCAGCTTCCAGGAGTTCGAGGGCACCCTGCACCTGGACGGCGCGGACCCGTCGAAGTCCACGGCCTCGCTGGACATCAAGATGGACAGCATCACCACCGGCAGCCCCGACCGTGACGGTCACCTGAAGTCGGCCGACTTCTTCAAGATCGACGAGTTCCCGACGATGACCTTCCGCTCCACCGAGGCGGAGGCCCTCGGCGGCGACGACTACCGCATCACCGGCGACCTCACGATCCTCGGTGTCACCAAGCCGGTCACCATCGACCTGGAGTTCAACGGCGCCGCCAAGGACCCCTTCGGCAACGAGCGCGTCGGCTTCGAGGGCAAGGCCGAGATCAAGCGCTCCGACTGGGGCGTCACCTGGAACGCGGCGCTGGAGACCGGCGGCGTCCTCGTCTCCGACAAGATCAAGCTGAACTTCGACATCTCGGCGATCAAGAACGCGTGATCCCGCGGCGCCGAACCGCCGACCCCGACCACGCCCACCGAGCGCCCGCCTCCCACTCCCCTGAGGCCGGGCGCTCGGCCGTGTCCGGCCCCCGGAGAGAGGCCCGCTCGACGCGACCTCGCGAACCGGGTGTCACCGGCGTCCAGGTCGCCGGGCCCTTCGAGGTCACCTGGCTCACTCACCTTCGTACAGACGCGCCAGGTCGACCAGTACCACCTCTCCCCGGTCGCCGGCCGCCCGGAGGTCGTCGGTGAACCCGGCTCCGCTGTAGCAGGCGAGCCGGACGGCGGACATGTCGGCTCCGCGCCCCGCCAGCAGCGTGGCGACGTGACGCAGCCGCTCCAGATGCCCCAGCCCCATCACTCGGTCCCACTTGGCCTCACCCAGGGACAGCAGCACTCCGCTGTCCTGGCCCACAGCCCCTCGTACGACCACGTCGATCTCATGTCCGGTGCGCTCCGCCTGATCCGGGACGGTCCCGTACGAGACATCGATCGGCATGCCCCCGAAGGTCTCCGGAGCCGCGAAGTGGGTGACCCATTCCCGACAGATCTGTTCGAAGTGCGGCCCCACCACGGCGGAGAGGAACCGTGCCCGGGAGCTCTCCCAGACCTGCTCCGCCAAGCCCCGGTCCAGCAGAGGGAGTTTGGGCCGGGAGATGGCATGGTCGAAGGCGATGAGCGGCTCGCCGACACGGTAGACGCTGCGGTTCCTGCGGAACGCGTCCGCCTCCCGGCGCACCAGTCCGCAGTCCTGGAGCACGGTGAGGGGATGGGTGATGTCGCTGGTGGGACGCTCCAGACTGCCGGCGATCCGGCCCGCCGTTGCGTTGCCGGATGCGAGCGCCGCGAGTACCGAGTGATACAGGGCCCGATCCCGCAGGTCGGACTCGTCCGCCAGGAGGTAGCGGGCCTCACGGTAGAGCGGTGAGCGGGGCGAGAGCGCGGTACGGCAGACCCAGGCGTCGAAGTCTGCGAGGTCGACCGGGGTGTCGTCGCGTACGAACTCCCTGCGATAGGCCGGCGTTCCGCCGACGACGCTGTGGACGAGGAGCGCGAGCCGGTGGTCGTCGATGCCCCAGAAGGCCGCGGCCTGGCGGAAGTCGAGCGGATGCACGACGAGTTCGAGACCGGCGCGGCCGCGGAGCGGCGACGTGCCGCTGAGCAGCTTGCCCATGAAGGACAGAGAGCTTCCGCAGAGCAGGAGGCGGGTGCGGGACTCCAGCCGCTCCGGCCGCCGGGGGCCGTACGCCACCTGCACGATCGAGGGCAGTGAGGGGGTCGCTCTGGCCAGGTACGGGAACTCGTCGATGACGACGGGAAGGGGCCGCTCCTTCCCGAGGGCGAGGAGCGCGTCGATCGCCTGTTCCCAGCGGTCGAACCGCATCGGCGCGACGCTGCCGCTGTACTGGCCGAGTTCCTCACCGAAGCGGCGCAGCGACTCGGCCTCCGTGGCCTCGTAGGCACAGAAGTAGAAGCCCCCGGCCGCTCGGGCGAGCGAGTCGAGCAGGAAGGACTTGCCCTGCCGCCGCCGCCCGGAGACGACGGCCATGGTGGCCTCCGGCCCTTCGTCGCCCGCGAAGGCGGTGAGCTCGCTCCACTCCCAGCCGCGGGCGAACATGTCCGGGGGTTTCGGGAGGTGGGAGCGAGACCGGGGCATGGACGCCTCCAGAGCGAAGTTACGGGAAGTACGTTTCCCGGAAGTACGTTTCCCGGAAGTACGTTTCCCTTAACGAGCCCCTGAGGCAGCGGTCACGGCCCCGGACGGGGCCGGGCGGCCCCGCGTCTCGCTTTCTGTCGCGGTCATCACATGCCATGGGCCAAGATGAGCAGTACTGGAAGGACTGGGCGGAGCGCGGGCAGGGAGTCCTGTGGGCAGTCACGATCACATCGACTTTCAGAACAGCACGTTCCACGCGAATGTGGTCGGAAAAGAAGAACACCACCACTTGCCGGCTCCGCCTCCCACTGCGACATTTTCGCTGCCCGCACCGCCGACCGCCTTCACCGGGCGCGCCGAGCACGTCGAAGACCTGTTGAAGGCCCTCGACCCAACTGCGTCCGACGATCATGGGGCCGTGCCGACCTGTGCCGTCAGCGGACTCGGCGGGGTGGGCAAGACCGCGTTGGCCGTACACGCGGCGCATGCGGTCCGCGCCCGTTTCCCAGGCGGGACACTATTCGTCAACATGCGTGGCTACGACGCCTCTCCGGTGGCCCCCGAGGAGGCGGTGCTCTCCTTCCTCCGCGCCTTCGGCGTTCGAGACGAGCATCTGCCTGCCGTGCCGGAGGAGCGGTACGCCCTGTTTCGATCCGTGCTCGACCAATGCGAACCGGTGCTGATCGTCCTGGACAACGTCTCGGCAGCCGCTCAGGTGGTCCCGTTGCTGCCCGGGAGTACACGGCATCGCGTGCTGGTGACGTCCAGGGACTCGCTTGATTCCCTCACCGCACGGTCGATCCAGCTCAATACGCTCTCCCAGGATGAAGCGGCAGGCCTGATCGAACAATCTCTCAGCACCAGGAACCCGTCCGACCCCCGGGCCCGCGACGAACCCGATGCCGTACGACGCCTCGCCGCCCTGTGCGGATGCCTGCCCCTGGCTCTGCTCATCGTCGCAGCTCTGCTTCATCGAAGCAGGCCACGCCCGATCTCCATGCTGGCCGACGAACTCCAGGCAGCAGCCGACCGAGTGGGCAGACTGGAGGCACCGGGGCTGGACCAGTACGAGACGCCACTCGTGCTGCGCCCGGTGTTCGAGGTCAGCTATCAGCGCTTGCATGCCGAGCAGGGCAGGCTGTTCCGCATGCTTGCTTTGGCTCCGAGTTCGGACTTCGGATTCGATACGGCGCTCGCCTTGAGCGGGATGGACGCCGAGGAACTGCTGCGGACACTCGACGATCTGGCCTCCGCCTCTTTGATCACCTCTTCTGCCGACGGTGACCGATGGGTCATGCACGACCTGCTGCGTGCCTACGCCCTTTCGATCAGTACCGGAGAGCCCTCTTTCAGTAAGGAAGCCACGGAGAGCAGGAACCGCCTGCTGCGCCACCTGTTCTTACTCGCAGTGTCCGCCGACCGACGCCTCCACGGCCAAGTGGTGGAGAACTCTCCCGACTTATTCGCAAGCCGGGACGAGGCATTGGCATGGCTGGACCTCGAACATGCTTCCCTTGTCAATGCCGTGCTGTGGGCGGAGCAGACGGAACACAGCCGCATCGCCACACCACTGGGAGTCTGCCTCGACAGGTATCTCCACCTCCAGCGGCACTTCACGGACGGCGCGACCGTCTCCGCTGCCCTGCATGCCGCAGCTCGACGGGACCGCGACCAGACCCTCGAGATGTTCTCCCTGGTTTCCTCAGGAAACGCTCACCACGAGTTGCGGCAGTATCGTGAGGCCGCCATCGCGCACACGCGTGCCCTGCAACTGGCGTACTCGGTGGGCGACCTGAGTGGGCAGGCAGCCGCCTGGTCCAACCTCGGCCGTTGCATGCACGAGTGGAAGCAGTACGACATCGCCACGCAGATGCACAGCCACAGTCAGGCACTGTTTGCGCGGCTGGGTGACCGCCACAGAGAGGCGATGGCCTGGAACAACCTCGGCATGACCCTCACTGAGCTTCGCCGGTTCAAGGAAGCAGCTCATGCGTGCGGAAGCGCTCAGCAGATCTACGCCCGGCTGGGGGATCGACAGCGTGAGGCAACGGCATGGATCAATTTGGGCGCAGCCCTGAGAGAAGGGCCCGATTTCGACACCTCCGCCAATGCCTACATGAATGCGGCAGATCTCTTCGCCGAACTGGACGATCACCATGGTGTAGCCACAGCTTGGAGCAATGTCGGCTCACTCATGAGCGATCTCCAGAACTTCGAAACGGCCGCCGATGCGTTCTCCCGGTGCGAGGCGGTGTACGAAACCCTGGGCGATTGGTACAACGTAGGCAGAGTCCGCTGGAACACCGCACTTCTTCATGAACGACAGGGCAGGCATCGCGAAGCGCAATCGGCCTGGACCGCCAGCGCCGAAGCATACGAGCGGGCACGGGCCCCCGAAAGGGCCGCCACGGCCCGGCGCAACGCTCGGTCGTAGTCACTCCCTCACCTCGAACTCGCACCACACCAACTTTCCCGGCTCCCGCTCCCCCACCCCCCACTTGTCCGCGAGCAGCGTGACCAGGAGCAGGCCCCGGCCCTGTTCCGAGTCCGGCGACATGTCGCCGTAGCGGAGTTCACCCGGGCCGCTGTCGTGGACCTCTGCGCGGAGGACTCCGTCGGGATGCAGGGCCAGCCGGAGCCGGAAGCCGCGCCCCGGGGGTACGCCGTGGAGCACGGCGTTGGTGGTCAGTTCGCTCACGCAGAGCAGTACGTCGTCCGCGCGCGGGCCGACCTGCCAATCGGCCAGGGCCGTGCGTGTGAAGTCGCGTGCCACGCCCACGGATCTGCGGTCCCGGCGGTAGAACGCCTCGCGGGTGTGGGGGTGTTGGGGTTCCGGGTTCATGAGGCGAGTGTCACCGTGAGTGACTATCATGGATCAGTGAGTGAGGACGTAGGTCTGACTTCTACGAGTCCGCTACGAGCGGTTCGGGCGCGCACGGGGGAAAGGGACACGCATGCACGTGGCGAGGAAGCCCAGGAAGGTCGGTTCGTGGCAGGCAGTAGGGGCGGTGCTGGCCCACTGCAGGAAACAAGCGCGCGTCACACAGGAGCAGTTCGCCGAGATGGCGAGCATCCACGTGGACACGGTGGGCTCCATCGAGCAGGGGAGGCTGGCGCTTCAGCCGGATCGGGCCGAGCAGTTCGACGAACTGTTGGGGACGGGTGGGGTGCTGGCCGTGCTGGTGGCGAAGATGCCGGTCCGGGAGCGGATCGTGCAGTTCGCGCAGGGGCTCATCGATCACGAACAAGAAGCTGTCGGTATCCTCTCTTACCAGACTCAGATGGTGCATGGCCTGCTTCAGACCAGGGAATATTGCCGCGCCGCCTTCGACTCCCGGTATCCCGCGCTCGGAACTGAGACTGCCGAGCAGTGGGTAAACGCCCGCATGGAGCGCCAGTTGATCTGGCAGAGGGAGAGGCCGCCTGTTGGACACTTCGTCATGGAGGAGAGCATCCTGCGCCGACAGGTCGGTGGCCCCGAGGTAATGCGAGAGCAGATCCGCCAGATCCTGGAGTACACCGAACCCCTCCACATGAGCATGCAGATCATGCCTATGGACCGGATGCCACACGCGGGACTCGCGGGTCCGATGACATTGTTGGAGACACCCGAGCACGAGCGTCTTGTCTACCTGGAAGTACAACGCGCCAGCTTCCTCGTCGAGGATCCCGACGAGGTCAGCGACTATCACCACAAGTATGGAATGCTGCGGTCACAGGCCCTCTCACCCGATGAGAGCGTGCGCCTCTTGATTGGACTGCTTGGAGAGTCATGAACACCGCGGCACTGGCATGGTTCAAGTCCAGCTACAGCAGCAATGAAGGCGGCGAATGCCTCGAAGTCGCCTGCTCCTGGCGCAAGTCCAGCTACAGCGGCAGCGAGGGCGGCAACTGCGTAGAGGTAGCCGCCCACCCCGCCGCCATCCACGTCCGTGACTCGAAGACGCCCGACGGCCCCATACTCACCGTCGCCCCCTCCACCTGGAGTGAGTTCCTTGACCGCGTCACCCGTGACTGAGCAGACCGACTGGGTCCTCGTCACCTCGTACGAGAACGTGCCGGGGCACCCTCGCCCCTTCGTCGCCCTCTGCGCCTGACTGCGTGAACGCGGCATCGACTGGATGCCGTTCGTGGAAGAAGAGCTCCGCTGGGACCTCGCGTGCCGACGGGAGGCCGACGGGCACTGGCGCGGGTGGATCAGCCTGTCGGTCGAAGCCCGCGCCCTGTGGCGGCTCGGGCTGCACCCGGACCACCCCTCCTCCGCCGTCAGCGGACCTTCCCCGCCCGCCTGGTGGCATGCCGCCGGGCTGCGTTACGCCACCGCGCGTCCGGCTTCGCCCTGATGGTGGCGCGCTGCGGCCCGGCGTTTCGGGACCGGCAGCAGCCACCATGCCGAGGCCACCGAGAGAATCGCGCCCGCCGCGATGGCCGTCAGGCGCGTCGGCAGCAGGGACGCGGCGTTCTGGCCGAAGTAGCCGAGGAGCAGGGACAGGGCCGTGGTCATGCCGGCGGCCCAGTACGCGTAGTTGAGGGGGCGCAGCCACAGGGCGACGGCCAGGACGGCGAACATCAGGGCCACGGAGGTGTGGCCCGTGACGCCCGCCTCCGCCACCGCCGTCGCCAGGAGCGTGCCCACGCACGCCCCGGCCAGGCGCTCGATCCCCTTGCGCAGGACGTCGGTCCGGCCGCGGTTGCCGCTCGCGGCGACGTAGGCGGTCAGCACGACCCAGGGCCAGTGGTCGTCGAAGAGCAGGTGGCCAACGGCGAAGGCGGCGGTGATCCCGGCGGCCATCTGGAGGGCCATGCGGGTGCTGGGGCGGGGGTGGAGACGGGAGCGGCGTGGGGGCGGGTCGGGGGTCGGGGAGGCGCGCCAGGGGCCGAAGCGGTCGCCCAGGGACTGGACCAGCCACACCGAGCAGCACGCCATGAGCCCGATCAGCGCCGACCAGCCCCAGGTCACCAGCCCGCTCTGTGCCTCGGGCGGCAGCGCGGGGCCGGGGACCACGAGGAGGGCCACCAGGGGGAGGGCGATCAGCGTGCCGGCCTTGGTGGCGGCCGGGCCGTAGCGGCGGATCCAGACGGCCAGCGCCATCCCGGCCGTGTAGACGGCCGCGCCCGTCGCGTAGTGGGAGGCGAGCAGGCGGCCGACGAAGATCGAGACGGCGGCCGTCGCGGGCAGCAGCACCAGTGAGATCAGCCGTCGGCGGGTGTCCGCGGTGCGCTGGGTCGAGGCGAGGGTCAGGGTGAGGGCGACCGCGAGGACCAGCGCGTCGGTGTGGAGCCCGGCCGTCCCCTCCAGTGCCAGCGCGGCTCCCCAGGAGAGCAGCACGGCCGCCATCGTGAGAGCTGCTTCGTACGCATTGCGTATGAGTTTGACGGTCACAGAGGCGAGATTACGGTTATTTCGCGGCGGGCAGTAGTAAGTTTGCGCGTACGATCTGCTGCCATGGAGCACCTCACCGAAGCCGCCCGTATCCGCCGTGCCGTCCTCCGGTTCAACCGTCGGCTGCGGCAGGAGCGCGGGGACGGGAGCCTCAGTCCCAACCAGCTGTCGGTGCTCGGCCATCTGTACCGGCACGGGCCGTCCACGCCCGGCGAGGTCGCGGTCGCCGAGCGGCAGCGGCCGCAGTCGCTGACCCGGGTCTTCGCGGAGCTGGAGGCGGAGGGGCTGGTCGGACGGGCGCCGGACCCGTCGGACCGGCGGCAGTCCGTGCTGAGCCTGACCGGGGCGGGGCGGCGGGCGCTGGAGGACGACATGGCGCAGCGGGACGCCTGGCTGGCGGGGGCCCTCGGGGCGCTGAGCGAGACCGAGCGCGGGGTGCTGTCGCTCGCCGCCGCCGTGCTGGAGCGGCTGGGGGACGCGGAGTAGGGAGTCGATGCGGTGGGAGCACCTCCCGGCCGAAGGCTGGGGGACGTCGGCGACCGACGACAACGCCGCTGGGGGTACCCCCTCTGGGGGAGGGCGTGCCGGACCCCGCGTCTGCGGCAGGACCCGCCGGGCAGCCCCTGGGTCAGAAGCCGCCGCCGAAGTCCCCGCTGTCGCCGCCCCCGCCGCCGAAGTCGCCCCCTCCCCCGCCGCCGAAGTCGCCGAAGTCCCCGGGGTCGAAGTCCGCGCCCGAGACGTCGCCGCCCTGGTAGCCGCCGGTGTCGAAGCCGCCGAAGTCGCCGTACCCGGTGCCGTAGTCGGCCGCGTAGGCGGGCGCGGACATCCAGCCGCCCAGAGCCGTGCCGAGCAGGAGGCCGGGGAGGATGCCAGCGCCGAAGTAGCCGCCCGCCCAGGGGCCGTAGGCCGGGCCCGCGTCCCAGTAGGGGCGGCGGCCATGTTCGGTGTCGACCTCGCGGACCACCGGGTCGCGGCCGTCGGCCAGGCGGGTGGCGTCGGCCGCGCAGACCGGGACCTCGCGGGGCGCGCCGCCGGGCGGGGTCCAGCCGGCGTCCGCGACCGAGGGGCCGTGCCGGGGGTCGAAGAAGCAGGGCGGACGGCGCTCGGGGAGCGGGCGGCCCTCGCGGCGGGCGGCCAGCTGGGCGAGCGAGAAGCGGCCGTCCTCCAGCGCCTGGGTGACGGACCGGACGTCCTCCGGTCTGCGGGCCGCGGCCATGGCGGCCTTCGCCTGGTCGTAGGCGTTCAGCGCCCGCTCGTAGTCCGCGCGCATCGCGTCGTCGGCGCCCGGCTCGGCCGGGTGGAATTCGAGGCGGTCCAGTTCCTCGCCGAACGCGGTGATGTCCTCGTCGACGACCACCCGGAGCCGGTCCAGGGCGGCCCGCCGCTCCTCCTCGTGACGCCGGCGGCCGCGGCGGACCAGCGCGTACGCGCCCGCCCCGCCGGCCACGACCACGGCCCCGATCGCGATCAGCGCCGTACCGGAGGTCCCTGAGCCGCCCGTGCCGCCGCCCCAGGACGCGGGCGCCTTGCCGCCCATGGTGGTCAGGGCGCGGTCGGTGACGTCGGTCAGCTGGTTCTTGGCGGTCTCGCCCTGGACGCTGGTGACCAGGTTCCGCACGGCCGTCCGCGGGAGGACGGAGGAGTCGGCGCGGGCGTCGAAGCGGTCGCCGAGGCGGATCGCGTAGAGGCCGGTGATGCCGGTGGCGGTGCGCAGGTTCGTGAACAGGTTCCCGGTGGGGTAGCCGGCCGGCAGGACCGCGATGAACAGGGGTTTGTCCGCGTCCTTGATCTGCCGGGCCAGGCTGTCGGCGTCGGCCGCGGAGAGCTGGGCGGCGGCCGCCGGGTCGACGTACACGGGGCTCCGGCGCAGGGCGTCGGCGATCGCCGAGACGCTGGTCGCCGCGCCGGCCCGCGGGGCGGACGCGGTCAGGGCGACCAGCGCCAGCGCACACGCCAGGAACAGCAGCGCCGGGAGGCTTCGGGTGGTCCGTCGCACCGCCTTCATGGTTCGAAAGTACCCCGAAGCCCCCCGAAGAGGGATGTCCCTCTACGCTGCCCGGTACGCCTCCGTCAGCTTCTCCACCGCCGCCGCGTACCTGCCGGTCAGCAGCAGGTGGTCCGCGTCGGCGAAGGGCTTCGAGACGGCCGCCGTGATCGACTGTCCGGCCTTCGCCTGGACCACCAGCCGCGCCTCGGTGACCACCTTCCGGCCGGCCGGGCCGGAACCCGCCCGTTCCGCCGCCCTCGCCGCCGCGCCGAGCGCCTTCAGGGTGGCCTCGCCGCCCTTGGGCGCCCGGGTCAGGGTGGTCAGCCCCCAGCCGTACGGGTACTGCGGGTCGTACGACGCGTCGCCCACGTTGATCGGCAGCTGCGCCTCGGACTTCGGCCAGGTGACCGGGAGCTGACCGGTGAAAGCCTTCCTGCCGTAGAGCACGTCGGCCACCCCGTCGCCCTCCGTGCCCGGCAGCCAGGACGCCACCAGGGCGTCGATCTCGCCGAGTTGGTCGCCGATCAGCTGCGGCCGTCCGGAGACGACCAGCACCGCGCACTTCATGGCCGCGCACACCTTGTCCACGGCCGCCCGGTCGGCGGGGGTGAGCACCAGGTCGTTGCCGTTGCCGACGTCTCCGACGCCCTCGGCGTACGGGGTCTCGCCGACCACGACCACTCCCACGTCGTAGCCGCTCGTCGGCGCCGAGGCGTCCTTGGAGTAGGTGACGTCTCCCCCGGCGTTCCTCATGCCCTGGAGGATGGTGGTGCCGGTGGTGTGGGTGCCGGAGGCGCCCTGCCAGGTGATGGTCCAGCCGCCGGTCTGGTTGCCGAGGTCGTCGGCGTTGGACCCGGCCACGTACACCTTCTGGGACTTCTTCAGGGGCAGGACGCCGCCGGAGTTCTTCAGCAGCACCTGCGACTCGGCGGCCGCCTGCCGGGCGACGGCCCGGTGCGCGGTGGAGCCGATCTTCGAGGCGCCGGACGTGTCCGCGTAGGGGTGCTCGAAGAGGCCCAGTTTGAACTTCTGGGTGAGGATGCGGGACACCGCGTCGTCGATGCGCTGTTCGGTGACGCGGCCGGCCTTCACCTCGTCGATCAGAGTCGAGCTGAAGTCCTTGTAGCCGTAGGGGACCATCATCATGTCGACGCCCGCGTTCACCGCCGTGCTGACGTGCGCCGCGTAGTCGCCGGGCAGCTGGTCGATGGCGTTCCAGTCGCTGATCACGAAGCCCTGGAAGCCCATCCGGCCCTTGAGCACCCCGGTGATCATGTCGGCGCGGGCGTGCATCTTCACCGGACCCTGGCCGTCCCCGACGATCTCCAGAGACGAGTACGAGGGCATGACGCTGCCGATGCCCCGGTCCACCGCGGTCTGGTACGGCGCCAGGTGGATCGCCTCCAGCTGCTGCCGGGTGACCGTGGTGACGCCCTGGTCGATGGTGTACGTCCCGGTCGTGGACGAGCCGTACGCGGTGCCGCCGTCGCCGACGAAGTGCTTGGCGGTGGCCAGGACCTTGTCGCCGTCCTTCAGGTCGCGTCCGTCCGCGCGCCCCTGGAGGCCCTGGATGACGGTCTCCATGGTCTTCACCAGCGCCGGGTCCTCGCCGAAGGACTCGTAGGAGCGGCCCCAGCGTTCGTCACGGGTGACGCAGAGGCAGGGTGCGAAGTCCCAGGACACGCCGGTCGCGCGGACCTCGGACGCGGTCACCGCGCCGGTCTTCTCGGCGAGCCGGGGATCGCGGGTGGCGCCGATGCCGATGTTGTGCGGCATGATCGTGGCGCCGGCCAGGTTGTTGTGGCCGTGCACGGCGTCGGCGCCGTAGATCAGCGGGATCTGGAACCGGGTGGCCTGCGCCCGGAGCTGGAAGTCGTCGATCATCCGCGCCCAGGCCGCGGCCGTGTTGGGCGTGGGCGTCGAACCGCCGCCGGAGAGCAGCGAGCCGAGGTCGTACGCGGTGACGTCGCCGCCGCTGCCCACGGCCCCGCGTTCGGCCTGGGTCATCTGGCCGGCCTTCTCCTCCAGGGACATCCGGGAGAGGAGGTCGGCGACGCGCTTCTTCACGGGCAACTTGCTGTCCAGATAGGGCAGTCCGTGGGCGTCGACGACGACCTGCGGGGTCTCGGTCGGGGCCTTGGCGCCGGTGACCGTGAGCTTCAGCGGGATGGTCTCGGCCGGTTCGGCGGACCGGTCCCTCAGCGTCGGCACCTTGATGGTCCGCGTGGCCCCGGAGGCCGTGCCCGCGGGGAAGGTGAGGGTGCCGGAGACGGGGGCGTAGTCCTTGCCGGCGTCGGCGGTCCCGCCCGTCGTATCGTAGGCGACGGTGACCGGGTCGTCGAGCGGGGCGGAGCCGGTGGTGGCGACGGTGACCTTCACGGTCGCCGTACCGCCCTCCCTGACCGGGTAGACGGCCGCGTCCGTGGTGACGGAGGCCCGCAGCGCCTGGTCCGCCTTGCCGTACAGCTCCACGTCGTCCATGGCGAACCGGCCCTGGACCCCTACGGGGAGGGTGACCGCGTAGCCCCACATCTGGGTGAGGCCGAGGACGTGGTCGATGCCGCCGACGGGCTGGTAGTCGGTCCGGTACACGAAGTCGGTGAACGGGATCTCGACCTGCTTCCAGCCGGAGAAGTCGTCGGTGAACGACGTCGTCCACAGCTCCGAGGCCTCGCCGTTCGCGCCGCCGTCCTTGATCTCGAAGGCGATCTTCTTACCGTTGTCCTGACCGTCCCACCAGAAGCGGATGCCCTTGTGGGCGGACCAGTCGTGGGCGGGCTCGGTGGCGGCGAAGTCGTGGGTGAAGCCGCCGTAGCCGCTGATGTCGTAGGTCCCGGAGAGGACCTTGGCACCCTCGGGGGCGTCGGCGCGGTCGGCGAACTGGAGCGCGGGCGGGTCGTCGCTGTCGCTTCCCCAGGTGAAGATGCCCTCGGCGGGCTGGGAGGCGAAGGGGACCTCGCCCTCGAAGCGGTCGACGGGGGTGGGGGCCGGGTCGTCGGCGGCGCCCGCGGCGTCGGCGGCCGACAGCGGGATCAGGGCTGCGAGTAGGGCGGTGGAGACGAGCAGGGCGGCTCTTGGCATGGACCTTCCCTCGACTCTCTGGTTCACTCGGGGCTCTCACAGTTCACTCATGGCTTAGATCACGTCGTGAGTTAACTAACGGCTCGCACCCCCGTCAAGACGTCCCGTCAGGAAGGGCGATGTGTCCATGAGAAGCACCCCCCACATGCCACCGGGAAACACCGTGGCGGCGAGAAGAACACCCCGCACGCTCCGGCTGCTCCTGGCCGGTCTGCTCACCGCGGCCGGCTTCAGCGCCGTCGTGCCGCCGGCGCACGCGGCCGGTGAGCAGGTCACCGCCTACCTCACCACCACCGACGACTCCGCGGGGCGCCATGTCACCCGCGGGCTGCAGGCGCAGACGCCGTTCGCCTTCCAGTCCGGGACCGGGGGCGGCGGCACGAACATCACGGTCGACGAGAACACCCGGTACCAGACCTTCACCGGCGGCGGCGCGTCCTTCACGGACACCGCGGCCTGGCTGATGAACAGCAGCGGGGCGCTGTCCCAGGCCACCCGGGACGCCACCATGCAGAAGCTGTTCTCGCCCACGAACGGGATCGGGCTGTCGTTCCTGCGCAATCCGATGGGCGCCTCGGACCTGGCGCGGTACGGGTACACCTACGACGACGTACCCGCCGGGCAGACCGACCCCGGCCTGAACAGCTTCTCCATCGCGCACGACCTGGCGGACGTCGTGCCGCTCACCAGGCAGGCGCTCCAGCTGAACCCCTCCCTGACTGTCATGGCCTCGCCATGGACGGCGCCGGCCTGGATGAAGGACAGCGGCTCGCTCAACGGGGGCTGGCTCAAGTCGGAGGACTACGCCGCCTACGCCGCGTACTTCGTGAAGTACCTCCAGGCCTACCAGGCGCAGGGCGTCGACGTCTCCTACGTCACCCCGCAGAACGAGCCCACCTGCTGCTCCGGCTACCCGTCGATGAGCTGGAACGCCTCCGGCCTCCAGTACTTCCTCAAGAACGACCTGCTGCCGCAGCTCCAGTCGGCCGGCCTGTCCACCAAGGTCCTCGCGCACGACTGGAACTGGGACGTGTACGACTCCTACGCGGCCGCCCTCGTCAACGACTCGACGATCCGCAACCACCCCAACTTCGGCGGGATCGCCTGGCACGGCTACGGCGGTGACGTCTCCGAGCAGACCACCGTGCACGACCAGTACCCCACGCTGGACGCCTTCGGCACCGAGCACTCCGGCGGCACCTGGGTCGCCAACCAGCAGAAGGAGGACATGTCCAACATCATCGACTACACCCGCAACTGGGCGAAGTCGGTGACCAAGTGGTCGCTGGCCGTGGACCAGAACATGGGCCCGCACAACGGCGGCTGCGGCACCTGCACCGGTCTGATCACCGTCCACAACGGGGACGGCGCGAGCGGGACCGTCGACTACACCGTCGAGTACTACGACATGGGCCACCTGACCAAGTTCGTACGGCCCGGCGCCCAGCGGATCGCCTCCACCGCGTCCACCGCCGTGCCGAACGTGGCCTGGCGCAACCCGGACGGCTCGAAGGCGCTGATCGCCTACAACGACTCGTCCAGCGCGCAGACGGTGACCATCAACTGGGGCTCGCAGCACGCCACTTACTCGCTCCCCGGCAAGACCTCGGCGACCTTCACCTGGTCCGGCACCCAGTCGGGCGGCGTCGGCCGGACCGGCGCGTTCGTGGGGCTCGCGAGCAAGTGCCTGGACGTGGCCGGCGGTTCGAGCACGAACGGCACGGCCGTCCAGCTCTACGACTGCAACGGCTCCGCCGCCCAGCAGTGGACCGTGGGAACCGACGGGACCGTCCAGGCGCTCGGCAAGTGTCTGGACGTGACGTCCGGTTCGACGGCGGACGGGGCGAAGGTGCAGTTGTACGACTGCAACGGAACCGGTGCGCAACAGTGGTCGTACAACTCGTCCACCGGTGATGTCGTGAACACGGCGGCGAACAAGTGCCTGGACGTCACCGACAACTCGTCGGCGAACGGGGCCAGGGCACAGATCTGGTCCTGCACCGGTGCCGCCAACCAGAAGTGGCAACTGCAGTAGGAGCGCGGTGAGACGTACGACGGGGGCGGCGGCCGTGCTGGGTACGGTCGCCGGTGCGTTGCTGCTGAGCGGGTGCGGGGCCGTCGATCTGCCGCTGGCCGGAGTGCAGGCGGGGGCGGACGGGTCCCCGTACGCGCTGATCCGGCCGTGCGGCGACGACCACTACCAGGGGCTCTCACTCGACGGCTGGGCCAAGGGCACGGCAAAGAGGCCGGTCACCACCGGGTGGGACGCCAAGGGCGAACGGTCCGGGGATGCCCGGTTCCCGCTGTTCTCGCCACCCGGGGCGTGGCAGGCACGGCATCGTGGGGCACGGAACCTGCTGCCCCGGCATCACTACACACTGAGCTTCGGGCACTACGTGACCGGTGACTCGTACAACGGCATCGCCGACTTCACCACCGAACAGATCACCGCCCTGAGACCCGGCCGGGTCTGGGCCGACAGCCGGGTGATGAGCCTCGGCGAGTTCGAGAGGCTCGCCGAGGACTCCTGCTGAACCGGGGGCTACTCGGCGGGCTCCACGCCCGCCCGCAGCAGGCCGTAGGTGTACGCGTCCTCCAGGGCCTGCCAGGAGGCGGCGATGACGTTCTCCGCGACGCCGACCGTCGACCACTCGCCGCTGCCGTCGGAGGTGGAGATCAGCACGCGGGTGGTGGACTCGGTGCCGTGCTTGCCCTCCAGGATGCGGACCTTGTAGTCGACCAGGTCCAGCTTGGCGAGCTGCGGGTAGATCTTTTCGAGGGCCACGCGCAGGGCGCGGTCGAGGGCGTTGACCGGGCCGTTGCCCTCGGCCGTGGCGACGATGCGCTCGCTCTTGGCCCAGAGCTTGACCGTGGCCTCGTTGGCGTGGGTGCCGTCGGGGCGGTCCTCGACGATGGCCCGCCAGGACTCGACACGGAAGTACGAGCGCGGCCTGCCCTCGACCTCGGCGCGCAGCAGGAGTTCGAAGGAGGCGTCGGCAGCCTCGTAGGTGTAGCCCTGGAGCTCGCGTTCCTTGACGCGCTCCACCACCCGGCCGACCAGTTCACGGTCGCCGCCGAGGTCGACGCCGAGTTCCTTGCCCTTGAGCTCCACCGAGGCGCGGCCGGCCATGTCGGAGACCAGCATGCGCATGGTGTTGCCGACCAGGGCCGGGTCGGTGTGCTGGTAGAGGTCGGGGTCGACCTTGATCGCGGAGGCGTGCAGGCCGGCCTTGTGCGCGAAGGCCGAGACTCCCACGTACGGCTGATGCGTGGAGGGCGTCAGGTTGACGACCTCGGCGATGGCGTGCGAGATGCGGGTCATCTCGCGGAGCCGGCCCTCCGGCAGCACCTTCTTGCCGTACTTCAGCTCCAGGGCCGCGACCACCGGGAACAGGTTGGCGTTGCCGACCCGCTCGCCGTAGCCGTTCGCCGTGCACTGGACGTGGGTGGCGCCGGCGTCGACCGCGGCCAGGGTGTTGGCGACCGCGCAGCCGGTGTCGTCCTGGGCGTGGATGCCGAGCCGGGCCCCGGTGTCCGCGAGGACGGTGGAGACGACGGCGTTGACCTGGGCGGGAAGCATGCCGCCGTTGGTGTCGCAGAGCACGACGACGTCGGCGCCGGCCTCGGCGGCGGCCCGGACGACGGCCTTCGCGTACTCGGGGTTGGCGCGGTAGCCGTCGAAGAAGTGCTCGCAGTCGACGAAGACCCGGCGGCCCTGGTCCTTCAGGAAGGACACCGTGTCGCGGACCATCTCCAGGTTCTCGTCGAGGGTGGTGCGCAGGGCCAGCTCGACATGCCGGTCATGGGACTTGGCCACCAGGGTGATCACCGGCGCGCCGGACTCCAGCAGCGCTCTGACCTGGGGGTCCTCCGCCGCCTTGGCGTTCGCCCGGCGGGTGGCGCCGAAGGCGACCAGCTGGGCGTGCCTGAAGTCGATCTCCTGCTGGGCGCGGGCGAAGAACTCGGTGTCCCTGGGGTTGGCGCCCGGCCAGCCGCCCTCGATGAAGCCCACGCCGAAGTCGTCCAGGTGCCGTGCGATGGCCAGCTTGTCCGCGACGGTGAGGTTGATGCCCTCGCGCTGGGCTCCGTCGCGCAGCGTGGTGTCGAAGACGTGGAACGAGTCGTCCAGCTCGTGGGTTTCCGTCTCGGTCATGGTCTCAAGGCTCCTGATGTCTTGTCTCGGTCGTACCGGAATGACCGGCTCCACCGTCCCTCCATGGTCCCTCGCGCTCGCCGTCCGGCTGTAGGTGGGCCGGAAAACGAAAAAACCCCTCGCGGGTGCGAGAGGTCTGCGCGCGGGTCGAGGACGACGATGGCCACCCGTACCTGGTCGTACGTGGTGGTCACTGCGGACCGGCGCGCCTGCTGCCAATAATCGTGGCGAACGAGAGCACGGAGGCAGTCTGGCACAGCCCCGCCCCCGGCTCACGCACCGTCTCAGGATGCGGTCGCCGCCGAGGCGCCGCATGAGACGCCGGCCGGAGGAACCCGGCCGCGCGGCCGCCGGCGCCGAGCCGCACGCCGGTGAGCCGGCCCCGCGACCGCAGGGGGAACCTCATCGCGTACGGGCCGGCCGGAAGGTCACGCGTCCGCGAGAAGGTCCGCCTCCAGGAACTCGCGCACATGGCCGAGGACCTGTGCGCGGTCCGTGCCGCGCAGCCCGATCGCCACATGGATGGAGAAGCCGTCGAGCAGGGCGCGCAGGCGGGCGGCGAACCGGTCGGGGTCGACGGCCCGGAACTCGCCGCGCGAGACGCCCTCCGCGACCAGTGCCACCAGATCGCGGTGCCAGGCGCCCTCGATGGCGGCCTGCCGGTCGCGGGCCGCCTCGTCGGCGTTCTGCGAGCGGTTCCAGACCTCCAGCCAGAGGGTCCAGTGCGGGTCCCGGTGGCCGTCGGGCACGTACAGGTCGACGTAGGCGTCGAGGCGTGCGCGGGCGGTGCCGCGCCGGGTGAGCAGCCGGCCGCGTTCGGCGCCCAGCCGGTCCTCGCTCCACTCCAGGGTCTGGAGCAGCAGTTCGTCCTTGGAGTGGAAGTAGTAGAGGAGATGGCCGCTGCTCATGCCGACCTCCCGGCCGAGCGCGGCCATGGTCAGCTTCTCCAGGCCCCGTTCGGCGATCATCGTCATGGCGGCGGCGAGCACGTCCTCGCGGGGCGGGGCCTGTCTGCGCCCACCGGCCATCGTCCGCTCCTAGATCTTCGGCTGCTGCTGCGTGATGCAGTGGATGCCGCCACCACCGGAGAAGATCGTACGGGCGTCCACCAGCGTCACCGTCCGCTCCGGGAACAGGCGGCGGAAGATCCCGGCGGCGGTCTCGTCACGCGGGTCGTCGAAGCCGCACAGCACCACCCCGCCGTTGCAGAGGTAGTGGTTGATGTAGGAGTAGTCGGTCCAGTGGCCGTCGGCCTCCAGGACCGTCGGGGCCGGGACCTCGACGACCTCCAGCGCGCGGCCGCGCGCGTCGCTCTGGGACCGCAGCAGGCCGATGACCTCCTTGGTCACCTCGTGGTCGGGGTGTGCCGGGTCGGGCTGGGAGTGCGCGACCACGACTCCCGGGCGGGCGAAGGCGGCGACGATGTCGACGTGCCCGAGGGTGCCGAAGCCGTACGGGGGGTAGTCCCCGGTGAGGCCGCGCGGCAGCCATATCGCCTTGCGGGTGCCGAGCATCCCGTGGATCTCGGCCTCGGCCTCCTCCTTCGTCCAGCCCGGGTTGCGCTCGGGGCCGAGCTGCACGGTCTCGGTCAGCAGGACGGTCCCCTCGCCGTCGACGTGGACGGCCCCGCCCTCGTTGACCAGGCGCGAGGCGTAGGTGCGCGCGCCTGCCAGGTCCGCCACATACGCGGCGATCTTCGCGTCGTGCTCCCAGCGGGCCCAGTGCTGGGCGCCCCAGCCGTTGAACGTCCAGTCCACGGCGGCCAGTTCACGGCCGTTCGTGAGGAACGTGGGGCCGATGTCCCGCATCCAGGCGTCGTCCAGGTCGCGCTCGACGGTGTCGACGCCCGGACCGAGCAGCGTCCGCGCGTCCGCCGACTGACCGGGGCCGCACACCACGGTCACCGGTTCGAAGCGGCGGACCGTACGGGCCACCGACGCCCAGGCCGTGCGTGCGGCGAGGAGGCCGGCGGGGTCGTCGAAGGTGGGGTTGGGGCCCGGCCACGCCATCCAGGTGCGCTCGTGCGGGGTCCATTCGGCGGGCATCCGGAAGCCGTCGGCGGCAGCGGACATGGTGATCCTCACAGGCTGTGACGTTCAGAGGAAATACAGGCGGTTGAGAGAGACGGAGTCGGCGGGCTCGGAGTGGAGCGGCTCGCCGTCGAGGGTGACCAGGCCGGTGCGCCCGTCGACGTCGACCGCTCCGGTACGGGAGTTGAGCCGCAGGTCGGCGGGGCCGATGCCGCGGGTGCCGCGGACGGCCACCCGGCGGCGCCGGGTGGGCATGGTGTCGTGGCCCTGGTCGAGGGCGGCCTGGGCCACGAACGCGACGGAGATGTCGGCGGGGGTGGCGCCGTGTGCCCCGAACTGCGGTCCCAGGACCAGGGGTTCGCAGGTGTCGGTGGCCGCGCCCGGGTCACCGGTGACGCCGAACGCCGGGAAGCCGGCCTTCAGCACCAGCTGCGGCTTGGCCCCGAAGTACTCCGGTGCCCACAGCACGATGTCGGCGAGCTTGCCGACCTCGATCGAGCCGACCTCGTGGGCGAGGCCGTGGGCGATGGCGGGGTTGATGGTCAGCTTGGCGATGTAGCGCAGGACGCGCTCGTTGTCGTGGCCGTCGTCCGGGGCGCCGAGTTCGGCCTTCATCTTCCCGGCCATGGCGAAGGTCCGGCGGACGGTCTCCCCGGCCCGGCCCATGCCCTGCGCGTCGGACGAGGTGATGCCGATCACGCCCAGGTCGTGCAGCACGTCCTCGGCGCCCATGGTTCCGGCGCGGATGCGGTCGCGGGCCATGGCGGCGTCGCCGGGCAGGTCGGTCTTCAGGTCGTGGACGGAGACGATCATCCCGTAGTGCTCGGCGACCGCGTCCCGGCCGAAGGGCAGGGTGGGGTTGGTGGAGGACCCGATGACGTGGGGGACACCGGCCATCTTCAGGACGTTGGGCACATGTCCGCCGCCGCAGCCCTCGATGTGGAAGGCGTGGACGGTCCGGCCCTCCAGCACCCGCAGGGTGTCCTCGACCGACAGGCACTCGTTCAGCCCGTCGCTGTGCAGGGCGACCTGGACGTCGTGCTCCTCGGCGACCCGCAACGCCGTGTCCAGCGCCCGTGTATGGGCGCCCATGTCCTCGTGCACCTTGAAGCCCGAGGCGCCCCCCTCGGCGAGGGCCTCGATCAGCGGGGCCCGGTGCGAGGACGAACCCCGCGCCAGGAAGCCGATGTTGACCGGCCAGGCGTCGAAGGCGCCGAACGCGTGCCGCAGCGCCCAGGGCGAGTTGACGCCGACGCCCCACACCGGACCGAACTCCTGGCCGATGACGGTGGTCACGCCGGAGGCCAGCGAGGCCTCCATGACGCGCGGCGACAGCAGATGGACGTGCGTGTCGACGGCCCCGGCGGTGGCGATCAGCCCCTCGCCGGACACGATCGAGGTGCCGGTGCCGACCACGACGTCCACCCCGTCGAGGGTGTCGGGGTTCCCGGCCCGCCCGATGGCACGGATCCGCCCCTCGCGGATGCCGATGGAGACCTTGCGGATCCCCAGCACGGCGTCGATCACGACGACGTTGCTGACGACGACGTCACAGGTCTCCCGGACCGCGGCGGCCTTCAGGTGCAGTCCGTCCCGGGCGGTCTTGCCGAAGCCGGCCAGGAACTCGTCGCCGGGGCGCTGGGAGTCGTCCTCGACACGGATCACCAGCCCCGAGTCCCCGAGGCGGAGGCGGTCGCCGGCGCGGGGGCCGTGGGTGGCCGCGTACTCGTGCGGGGTGAGGCGGCGTGCCTCGGCGGGATGCCCTCCGGGACGGCTCATCGCTCGTCCTCCTCTGTCTGCCGTACGCCCAGGTATCCGCAGGCGGCGGCGCGGCGCAGCGCCTCCTCGCGGGCGCCGGGCGCGTCCAGCGGTCCGTCGACGAGCCCGGCGAAGCCGATGGCGACCCGGCCGCCGCCGATCGGCACGAGACCGACCTCCAGCGACTCCCCCGGCCCGAACCGCACGGACGACCCGGCGGGCACGGCGAGCCGCAGACCGTAGGCCGCGGCGCGGTCGAAGTCGAGGCGCGGATTGGCCTCGAAGAAGTGGAAGTGCGAGGTGACCGAGACCGGGACGGCCGCGGTGTTGGTGACGGTCAGGAGTACGACCGCCTCCGGATCGGCGTGCCCGGGCGCCGGAAGCAGGGCACCGGGCCCCTCCTCTCCCAGCCCCCCGCCCCCGATGGGGTCGGTGACGACCGCGAGCCGTGAGCCGTCGTCGAAGACGGCCTCGACGTGCACTTCGGTGACGATGTCGGCGACGCCGGGCAGCACGTCGGCCGGGCCGAGGACGGCGCGGGCCGCCTCGACCGCCTCGGCGAGCCGCCTGCCGTCCCGGGCCGCCTCGCAGACGGTGTCCGCGATCAGCGCGGTGGCCTCCGGCACGTTGAGCCTCAGGCCCCGCGCCCGCCGGGCCCGGGCCAGCTCGGCGGCCCCGAAGAGCAGCAGCCGGTCACGCTCCGTGGGAGTCAGTCGCACGCCCCGGCACCTCCTTCGCTTCCTCTTTCCCTCCTCGAATTAGAACACCACTCTAAACATGGAAGCAAGGACAGGAGCCGTTCGTGGCGATCGCGAGACCAGTCACATGGAACGTCATTCAAATCCTGAGCCCGGACGTCCTGGACCGCGCTGAACGACAGGGCCGCTAGGTGACGAGCAGCACGGCCAGCATCGCCAGCCAGCACAGCGAGACGAAGGCCGGAAGCAACACCATCACCAGCCCCGTGGGAGACGAATGCAGCCACGCCGCCCCCGGCTCGGCCACCTGCCGTCCCACGATCCGCTGCCCGCCGTGCCAGGCCATGTGCTCCTCTAGGTCCACCACCGCGCTCTTACGGGCCTGCAGATACCGCCGCCCGAAGCGCAACATGACGGCGAACGCCAGAGCCGACGCGAATCCGACCACCGTGATGATCACCCCGATGCCCCGGGCCACTCCTTCGGACTTCGCCCCGTCCTTGCCGAGGACGAACGCCAGCGTGGCCGCGAGGCCGGCCGTGATGTAGAGGAAGTTGGTGAGCTTGTTCCAGTTGGTGTTGTCCTCGTGCTTGTACAGGTCCACGGCGATCGCGTACTGCGCCTGCAGCATCGACTCGCGCGGCTTCCGCCACACCCACACCACCCGCATCCGGCCGTCCGGCGGCCTCAGCCGCGTCAGCTCCTCGAACCCCAGCTTTCGGTGAAACCGTGTCGACGCCTGGTTCGGCGGCTCGCTCACCACCGCCGCGATCACCGGGCTGGACGTCCACCGCTCCAGCACATGGTGGTACAGCAGCGACGCGACCCCCTGACGTGCCGCGTCGCGGGCCACGCACACCTGCTTGATCACCAGGAAACTGCCGAGGGTGGTCTTGATCCGGTGGTTCAGCCACTCGTCCTGTTCGATCCGCTCGTCGCTGTACGCCAGCAGAAACGCCAGGACGTCGGCCCCTTTGACCGCCACATAGAAGTGTTCGGCGCGCACCACCTGCGCGCGGTACACCTCCTCGGTGTACTCCGAGACCAAGAACCCCTCCTGGCTCGCGGCAGCCGGATCGGCGCGCTCCAGGCTCCTGGACTGCGCCAGTTCGAGGATCCTCGGAACATGCTCCTGGGTCGCGCGCACGATCTCGATCCGCTCCACGCCAGGCGCGCTCACGCCCTCACCCCCATCCGGCCGGATGCACCAAACTACCGTCAGCGACCTGTTCTTGACGATCCGTCGGATGCGCGGCCGGTCCCCGCGCTCCGACTGGGAGGCGGGGACCGGGGGACGCGTGAGGGCCGGCGGGCGCGGCCCGACGGGTGTGAGCGGCGGTGTCAGCCGAGCTGGTGCATCCAGCCGTGCTTGTCCTCGGCCGTGCCGCGCTGGATGTCGAGGAGGGCCTCACGGAGCCTGAGGGTGACCTCGCCGAGCTCGCCGCCCGACTGCTGCCACTGGGCGCCGGTGCGCTTGACCGTGCCGACCGGGGTGATCACGGCCGCGGTGCCGCAGGCGAAGACCTCGGTGAGGGTGCCGTTCTCGGAGTCGCGCTGCCACTGGTCGATGGAGATCCGGGCCTCCTCGGACTCGTAGCCGAGGTCCCGGGCGACGGTGAGGAGCGAGTCGCGGGTGACGCCTTCGAGGATGGAGCCGGTGAGGGTCGGGGTGACGATCTTGTTCCCGTACACGAAGTACAGGTTCATGCCGCCGAGTTCCTCGACCCACTTGTGCTCGACCGCGTCGAGGTAGCAGACCTGGTCGCAGCCCTGGGCGGCGGCCTCGGCCTGGGCGAGCAGGGAGGCCGCGTAGTTGCCGCCGGTCTTGGCGTCGCCCATGCCGCCGGGAACGGCGCGGACGCGGTCCTCGGAAGCCCAGATGGAGACGGGCCTGACCCCGCCGGGGAAGTACGCGCCGGCCGGGGAGGCGATGACCAGGAAGAGGTACTCGTTGGCCGGCTTGACGCCCAGGCCGACCTCGGTGGCGATCATGAAGGGGCGCAGGTAGAGGGACTCCTCGCCGCCGTGCGCCGGGACCCACTCCTTGTCCTGCTGGACCAGCAGGTCACAGGCCTCGATGAAGGTCTCCACCGGCAGCTCGGGCATGGCGAGGCGGCGGGCGGAACGCTGGAAGCGCTTGGCGTTCTGGTCGGGGCGGAAGGTGGCCACCGAGCCGTCGGGGCGGCGGTAGGCCTTCAGTCCCTCGAAGATCTCCTGGGCGTAGTGCAGGACGTTGGTGGCCGGGTCGAGGGGGATCGGCGCGTACGGAACGAGCTGGCCGTCGTGCCAGCCGCGGCCCTCGGTCCACTTGATCGTCACCATGTGGTCGGTGAAGTGGCGGCCGAATCCGGGGTTGGCCAGGATCGCCTCCCGCTCCGCGGCGGGCAGCGGGTGCGCGGACGGCTTGAGCTCGATCGTGGGCGTCGTCATGAGTAGGTGTCCTTCACCAGTTGTAGTGATGGGCCGCGCTCACACCCGTACGGCCGATGCCCGTAGCAGGACGAGTGCCCTGTCATAGGACGTCCGAGCATTCCCTCGTGGCGCGGCTCCGCGTTCGATTATCACGCGGGCACCGGGATGGAAGGAATCGGGGTGAATGCGGACCAGGGTAGATGGTGGCACCCGGCGGGAGGCATGGGGAAGCCGCCGGGCGCGTGTGCGACCCGGCGGCTTCGAAGTCCTTCGGGAGACCCGGGGGTCCCCCCAGGCCTTTCGGGCTTTGAGGGTCAGCCGGCTACTCGTACCGCCAGCGCGTCGCCGATCTCCGAGGTGGAGCGGGCGGGCTTGCCCTGGCGGTCGGTGAGGTCGGCGGTGACGGCCTCGTCGATCCGGGCGGCCTCGGCGTCGTAGCCGAGGTGGCGCAGCAGCAGGGCGACGGACAGGACCGTGGCGGTGGGGTCGGCCTTGCCCTGGCCGGCGATGTCGGGCGCGGAACCGTGGACCGGCTCGAACATCGAGGGGAACTCGCGGGTGGGGTTGATGTTCCCGCTCGCCGCGACGCCGATGCCGCCGGAGACGGCCGCGGCGAGGTCGGTGATGATGTCGCCGAAGAGGTTGTCGGTGACGATGACGTCGAAGCGGCCGGGGTCGGTGACGAGGTAGATCGTCGCCGCGTCGACGTGAATGTAGTCCGTGGTGACCTCGGGGAACTCCTCGGCCACCCGGTTGAAGATGTTCGTCCACAGGTGCCCGGCGAAGGTCAGCACGTTGTTCTTGTGGACCAGCGTGAGCTTCTTGCGCGGGCGGGCCTGGGCGCGGGCGAAGGCGTCCCGGACGACCCGCTCGACACCGAAGGCCGTGTTGACGGAGACCTCGGTGGCGACCTCGTGCTCGGTGCCCTTGCGGATGGTGCCGCCGTTGCCGGTGTACGGGCCCTCGGTGCCCTCGCGGACCACGACGAAGTCGATCTGCGGCTCGCCGGCCAGCGGGGTGGCGACACCCGGAAGCAGCTTCGACGGGCGCAGGTTGACGTGGTGGTCGAAGGCGAAGCGGAGCTTCAGCAGGAAGCCGCGCTCCAGGACGCCGGACGGGACGCCCGGGTCGCCGATGGCGCCCAGCAGGATGGCGTCGTGCTGCTTCAGCGCGTCGAGGTCGGCGTCGGTGAGGGTCTCACCGGTGGCGTGGTAACGCCTGGCACCGAAGTCGTACTCCTTGGTCTCCAGCTTCACGTCCTCCGGGAGGACGGCGGAGAGGACCTTGAGGCCTTCGGCCACGACTTCCTGCCCGATGCCGTCACCGGGCACCGACAGCTCGCCGGAACACATCGGGCCGGCCGCAAGGGCCACGGAGCCGGGCCGGTGCCGCGTGCCGCGTGCCGCGTGCCGCGCAGGTGCTT
>NZ_JBFBJL010000025.1:0-140821 GCF_040686075.1 Streptomyces sp. NPDC086519 | reverse complement strand
GCCTCCACGAGCGTGGCATCGGCCAGCCGCGCCGGTGCCCTGGGACTGAAGATGTGCGGCGGCTTCGTCAATGTCGAGAAGCGTCACCTCAGTTCACCCCCTGGCGCCGGGCGATCTGCTTGGCTTGGCTGACCGCGTCGTTCCAGGCGTCGTCGGGCTTCTTGCCCTTGGCCTCGATGTTGGTCAGCTCCGTCATGTAGGGGGCCATGACGGCAGCGTCGGCCGGGGCCTCGTAGCTGTCCGGTATCGCCTTGGCGGCCGGGCCGAAGACCTCGATGACCTTCTGCCCGCCGAAGAAGGCGTCCGGGCCCGTCATGGCCGGCGTGGTGTACGCGGCCGGGGCGGCCGGGAAGATGGCGGCGTCGGTGAAGCCGCGGGCGTCGTTGGCGGGGCTGAGGATCCAGCTGATGATCTTGAAGGCTTCCTCGGGGTTCCGGCACTGCTTGGGCAGCGCCAGGTAGGAGCCGCCCTGGTTGGCCGGTCCGGCGGGGTTCGCGCAGACCCGCCACTTGCCCTTGGTGTGGGGCGCGGCCTGCTCGATGTCCAGCGCGTGCCAGGCCGCGCCGAGCTCGGTGAGGAGGTTCTTGCCGATGGCGGCGTTCCAGGAGTTGTCGTTGATCTTGGCGTCGCCCAGGGTGTAGGGGCGGATCGCCGTGGTCCACGCGCCGCGGATGTGGTCCTGGTCGCCGATGAAGTGGTTGTTCTTGTCGATGAACCGCTGGGTGCCCTGGCCGACCGCGATGTTGAAGACGGCGCTGATGTTGTTGACCAGGTAGGTGCCGGGGTTCTTCTTCTGCAGCTCGGTGCCGAGCGTGAAGTAGTCGTCCCAGGTCTTGACCAGCGCCGCGACCTTGTCGGGGTCGGTGGCCACCCCGGCCTTGGCGAACAGGTCCTCGCGGTAGAAGAGCGCGGTGGGGCCGATGTCGATCGGGAAGCCGATCTGCTTGCCGTCGCTGGTCTGGGCGAGCTTGGTCTTCCAGCCCAGGTACTGCGCGGAGATCTTCTTGAAGCCCAGGTCGTTGAGGTCGAGGAAGCGGGAGGCGTTGGGCAGGAAGGACGCCATGTCCTCGCCCTTGATGCCGGTGATGTCCGGCACGGAGGAGCCCGCCGCGAGGGTGGTGGTGAGCTTCTGCTTGAAGTCGCCGCCGATGGACGCGGCGGTCAGCGTGACCGCACTGCCGAAGTGGGTCTTCGCCTCCGCGACCACCTTGTCGCTGAGCGCACCGCCCCAGTACCACAGGGTGAGGTTCTTGCCGTTCTTGGTGCCGCCCGATCCGGAGCCGCCGCACGCGACGGTCAGGCCGGAGGCGGCCGCGGTGAGTGCGGCGGCCTGGAGGAAGCCTCTACGTGAAAGGTCCACGGGTCACTCCTGTTGTTCCTGTTCGTGGTACTGAGGGGCGTTGGTGCTGTGGATCGTCGGCTGTGGGGCTGTGGGGCTGTGGGGCTGTGGGGCTGTGGGGCTGTGGGGCTGAGAAGCGCTGGGGCCTGGGCCCTGAGGCGTGGGCCTGCTGTGGATCCGGCGCGGGTCAGTGCGGGTCAGTGCGGCCGGGCGGGCGGGGTGACGGGGGCGTGGTGCACCGGGGGGCCCACGTCCGCCGGCAGGCGGTCGGCGAGGAAGCCGTACGCCGTCTTCAGCTCGGGGTCGGTCAGCGAGCGCCACCAGCGGTCGACGCCGTACCAGCCGGGGGCCGCGAGGGCACCGCCGTGGTGCCGGACGGACAGCCCGGCCGCGAGGACGGCGAACCGCAGCCGCTCGGCCAGCGGCCAGCCGCCGAGGGAGGCCGCGACGAAGCTCGCCCCGAAGACGTCCCCGGCGCCCGTCGCGTCCAGGACGTCCACGGGGAGGGCCGGGACCTCCGCGTACTCGCCGGTGGTCTGGTCGACGGCCACCGCGCCGTCCCCGCCCCGGGTGACGACCGCCACCGGCACCAGCTCCGCGAGCGTGCCGAGGGCCGCGACCGCGCTGCCGGTGCGGGTGTAGGCCATCGCCTCGGTCTCGTTGGGGAGGAAGGCGTGGCACAGGGCGAGCTGGTCGAGCAGGTCACGGGACCACTCCTGGGTGGGGTCCCAGCCGACGTCGGCGTAGACGCGGGTGCCGTTCGCGGCCGCCTTGGCGATCCACTCGCGCGGCTCGGCCTCGATGTGCACCAGCGCCGTGCGCGCCTCGGGCGGGTCGCCCATCAGCGTGTCCTGCGAGTACGGGGGCTCCTGGCCGTGGGTGACGAGCGCCCGGTCGTGACCGGCGGCGAGCGAGACGGTGACGGGGGTGGGCCAGCCGTCCGCGGTGCGGGACAGCGAGAGGTCGATGTCCTCCTGGTCGCCCAGGACGTCCCGGCAGTACTCGCCGTAGAAGTCGTCCCCGAAGACCGTGGCCAGCGAGGTGCGCAGGCCGAAGCGGGCCGCGGCCACCGCGAGGTTGGCGATGCCGCCGGGGCCGCAGCCCATGCCTGCCGTCCAGATCTCCTCGCCCGGGGTGGGCGGCTTTCCCAGCCCGGTGAGGACGAGGTCGTAGAAGAGCAGCCCGGTCAGCAGCACGTCGGGCCTGTCGTCGTCCACGCGCACAGCCTCTCGTCAAGACTCGTCATTTTCGATGACCGGAATCGTGCGCCGCTGAGTGAGATTGGTCAATACCCGAGCAGAACTGAGCATGGATTTGATTGAAGATGACGAGTAGTGTTCGCCGCGTGCTGGCAGAACGACGACACCAACTCATCCTGCGGGCCCTTCGCTCCGGCGGCCCCGCGGCTGTGACCGACCTCTCCGAGCAGCTGGGTGTGAGCCCGGCCACGATCAGGCGCGACCTGGTCAAGCTGGAGGAGGACGGGCTGCTCACTCGTGTCCACGGCGGCGCCGTCGTCGACGAGGGCGACCAGCCCTTCGCCGAGGTCGCCGAGGTGCGCGTGGCCGAGAAGGACGCGATAGCCGCGTGCGCGGCGGCGCTGGTCGAGGACGGCCAGTCGGTGCTGCTCGACATCGGCACCACCGCCTTCCGGCTGGCCCGCCAGCTGCACGGCCGCCGTCTCACCGTCATCACCAGCAACCTGGTGGTCTACGAGGAGCTCGCCGACGACGAGGGCATCGAACTGGTGCTGCTCGGCGGCATGCTCCGCCGCGAGTACCGCTCCCTGGTCGGTTTCCTCACCGAGGACAACCTGCGCCAGCTGCACGCCGACTGGCTGTTCCTCGGGACCAGCGGGGTGCGCCCGGGCGGGCAGGTGATGGACACGACGGTCGTCGAGGTGCCGGTCAAGCGCGCCATGATCGGGGCGAGCGACAAGGTCGTGCTGCTCGCCGATGCCGCCAAGTTCCCGGGCACGGGCATGGCGAAGGTCTGCGGTCCCGGGGACCTGGACATCGTGGTGACCAACGCGCCGGTGGACGCGGCGACGCGGGCCGCCCTGGAGGAGGCCCGCGTCGAGGTGCTGGTGGCGGGAAAGGCGCAGGCTTGAATCCTCTTCCCCCGGGCCGCAGGAGACCACTGGCTCACCCCGCTCCACCGCTCGGCGGGCGATCGGGTCTTCCGAGATCAACACCAGCCGGGTCGGGACCGGCCCGGGCTCGTGGAGCAAGTGCAAGGAGACGGTGCGTGCCTGGTTCTCGCAGCGCACTGCGCAGAGCGCATCCGTTCATATGGGCAGAGATCCGCCGGGGTGGCGGATCCCCTTCTCTCGACGTGTTCCGTGAAGACTCGATCAGTTCGGGGCCTGAACGCGTGGGCATCCTTGGAGGAAGCCGGTGAAACTGACGATTCTGGGCGGCGGCGGGTTTCGCGTGCCGCTCGTGTACGGCGCACTGCTGACGGACCGGGCCGAGGGGCGGGTCACCGAGGTCGTGCTGCACGACCTCGACGCCGGCCGGCTCTCCGCGGTCGCCCGGGTCCTGGCCGAACAGGCGGCCGACGTCCCCGACGCCCCCGCCGTGACCGCCACGACCGACCTGGACGAGGCGCTGCGCGGCGCCGACTTCGTCTTCTCGGCGATCCGGGTCGGCGGTCTGGAGGGCAGGGCGAACGACGAGCGGGTGGCCCTGGCTCAGGGTGTCCTCGGCCAGGAGACGGTCGGCGCCGGAGGCATCGCCTACGGCCTGCGCACCGTGCCCGTCGCCGTCGACATCGCCCGGCGGGTGGCCCGGCTCGCCCCCGACGCCTGGGTCATCAACTTCACCAACCCCGCCGGACTGGTCACCGAGGCCATGTCCGGGCACCTCGGCGACCGCGTCATCGGCATCTGCGACTCCCCGGTCGGCCTCGGCCGCCGGATCGCCCGGGTGCTCGGCGCGAACCCGAAGGAGGCCTGGATCGACTACGTCGGCCTCAACCACCTCGGCTGGGTGCGCGGCCTGCACGTCGCCGGACGCGACGAGCTCCCGCGCCTGCTCGCCGACCCCGGCCTGCTCGGCTCCTTCGAGGAGGGCAAGCTCTTCGGCGTCGACTGGCTGCGGTCCCTCGGCGCGATCCCCAACGAGTACCTGCACTACTACTACTTCAACCGCGAGGCCGTCCGCGCCTACCAGCAGGCGGAGAAGACCCGCGGCGCCTTCCTGCGCGACCAGCAGGCGCACTTCTACGAGGCGGTCACCGACCCGGGTGCCAGGGCCCTGGACGTCTGGGACCGTACCCGCGCCGAGCGCGAGGCCACCTACATGTCGGAGAACCGGGAGACGGCCGGCGCCGGCGAGCGCGACGCCGACGACCTGTCCGGCGGCTACGAGAAGGTCGCCCTGGCCCTGATGCGGGCCATCGCCCGCGACGAGCGCACCACCCTGATCCTCAACGTCCGCAACCGCGACACCCTCTCGGTGCTCGACGGCGAGGCCGTCATCGAGGTGCCCTGCCTGGTCGACGCCAACGGCGCCCACCCGGTCGCCGTCGCCCCGCTGCCCGATCACGCCACGGGCCTGGTCTGCGCGGTCAAGGCGGTCGAGCGCGAGGTGCTCGCCGCCGCCGAGTCCGGCTCCCGTACGACGGCCGTGAAGGCGTTCGCGCTGCATCCGCTGGTCGACTCGGTGAACGTCGCCCGCCGCCTGGTGGAGGGGTACACGGAGGTCCACCCGGGCCTCGCGTATCTTAAGTAGCCAGCTGACAGGAAAGCGCTTTCCATCCCTCTTCTGGAGACTTCCATGCACGACGAACGCCGCCGGATCGAGGAGCGCGTAGAGCGCCTCCACAACCAGCGCATCAAGCCCGCGATCTACGCGGCCACCGTCCCCTTCGAGGTGTCCGCCTGGCAGGCCCCGGGGGAGCCGGTGCCCTTCGAGGAGGCCGCGGCCGCCGCGTACGAGCCGTTCGCCATGGACACCCCGTGGGGGCCGCCCTGGGGCACCACCTGGTTCCGGATGCACGGGCAGGTGCCCGCCGAGTTCGCGGGCCGCCGCGTCGAGGCGGTCATCGACCTCGGCTTCGTCGGCGACTGGCCGGGCAACCAGGCCGAGGCCCTGGTCCACCTCACCGACGGGACCCCGCTGAAGGCGGTCAACCCGCTCAACCAGTACGTACGGATCGCGAACCCGGCGGCCGGCGGAGAGGTGATCGACTACCTGGTCGAGGCCGCCTCCAACCCGGACATCCTGGCCGGCGACTTCGCGGCCCCGACGCCGCTCGGCGACGTCCTGACGGCCGGCGACAAGCCGCTCTACACCTTCAGGCGCGCCGACATCGCCGTCCTCGACGAGGACGTCTGGCACCTCGACCTCGACGTCCAGGTGCTGCGCGAGCTGATGCTGGAACTCGGCGAGCACGACCCGCGCCGCCACGAGATCATGCACGCCCTCGACCACGCGATGGACCTGCTGGACCTGGACGACATCGCCGGCTCGGCGGCCGCCGTCCGCGAGGCCCTGAGGCCGGCGCTGTCGAAGCCCGCGCACGCCAGCGCGCACATCATCTCCGGTGTCGGCCACGCGCACATCGACTCGGCCTGGCTGTGGCCGATCCGCGAGACCAAGCGCAAGACGTCCCGGACCTTCTCCAACGTGACCTCGCTGGCGGAGGAGTACGAGGAGTTCGTCTTCGCCTGCTCCCAGGCCCAGCAGTACGAGTGGGTGCGCGACAACTACCCCCAGGTCTGGGCCCGGATCCAGGAGTCCGTGAAGAAGGGCCAGTGGGCGCCGGTCGGCGGCATGTGGGTGGAGGCCGACGGCAACCTGCCCGGCGGCGAGGCGGTCGCCCGCCAGTTCATCCACGGCAAGCGGTTCTTCATCGAGCACTTCGGCATCGAGACCAAGGGCGTCTGGCTGCCGGACTCCTTCGGCTACAACGCGGCCTACCCGCAGCTCGCCAAGCTGGCCGGCAACGAGTGGTTCCTCACCCAGAAGATCTCCTGGAACCAGACCAACAAGTTCCCCCACCACACCTTCTGGTGGGAGGGCATCGACGGCACCCGCATCTTCACGCACTTCCCGCCCGTCGACACCTACAACGCCCGCTTCAGCGGCGCGGAGATGTCCCGCGCGGTCCGCAACTACGCCGAGAAGGGCGGCGCCACCCGCTCGCTGGCCCCCTTCGGCTGGGGCGACGGCGGTGGCGGCCCCACCCGCGAGATCATGGAGCGCGCCCGCCGGCTGAAGGACCTGGAGGGTTCGCCGCGGGTGGAGGTCGAGCACCCGGACGCCTTCTTCGCCAAGGCCCGCGCCGAGTACGAGGACGCGCCGGTCTGGGTCGGCGAGCTCTACCTGGAGCTGCACCGCGCCACCTACACCTCGCAGGCCCGCACCAAGCAGGGCAACCGCCGCAGCGAGCACAAGCTGCGCGAGGCCGAGCTGTGGGCGACCACGGCCGCGCTGCACGCGCCCGGCTACCGCTACCCGCACGAGAAGCTGGACCGGCTCTGGAAGACGGTCCTGCTCCACCAGTTCCACGACATCCTGCCGGGCTCCTCGATCGCCTGGGTGCACCGCGAGGCCGAGGCCGAGTACGCCCGCGTCGCCGGGGAACTGGAGGCGCTGACCGCCGAGGCGATCACCGCGCTGGGCGGCGGCACGGCCCGCGTCTTCAACACCAGCCCCTACGCCCGCGCCGAGGTCGTCCGGGACGCCGCCGGCACCCTGGCGTACGTCGAGGTCCCGGCGAACGGCAGCGCGCCGCTGACGGCCGCCGCCGAGGCCCCGCGGGCGGTGACGGTCGACGGGCGGGTCATCGACAACGGTCTCGTCCGGGTGGAGATCGCCGAGGACGGCACCCTGTCGTCCGTCTACGACCACCGTGCGCGCCGCGAGGTCCTCGCCGGCCAGGGCAACCTGCTCCGCCTGCACACCGACCTCCCGAACTACTGGGACGCCTGGGACGTCGACAAGCACTACAAGAACCGCTACACGGACCTGCTCGACCCCTCCGAGATCACGGTCGTCGACGCGGACCCGCTGCTCGGCTCGATCCGGGTCACGCGCCCCTTCGGCAACGGCTCGACGATCGTCCAGACGGTCACCGTCCGCGCCGGCAGCCCCCGGATCGACTTCGAGACGGACATCGACTGGCACGAGGCGGAGAAGTTCCTCAAGGCCGGCTTCCCGGTGGACATCCGTGCCGCGCACTCCTCCGCCGAGATCCAGTTCGGCCACGTCCAGCGGCCCACCCACACCAACACCACCTGGGAGGCGGCCCGGTTCGAGGTCTCCGGCCACCGCTGGGTGCACCTCGCGGAGCCCGGCTACGGCGTCGCCGTCATCAACGACTCGACCTACGGCCACGACGTCTCCCGCACGGTCCGCGAGGACGGCGGCACGACCACCACGGTCCGCCTCTCCCTGGTCCGCGCCCCGCGCGTCCCGGACCCGGGCGCCGACCAGGGCCGCCACCGCTTCACCTACTCGCTGCTGCCGGGCGCCACCATCGGGGACGCCGTGGCCGAGGGCTACGCCCTGAACCTCCCGCTCCGGGTGGCCGACGCGGCGGGCGAGCCGCGGCCGGTCGTCTCCGTGGTGGGCGAGGGCGTGACCGTCGAGGCGGTCAAGCTGGCCGACGACGCCTCCGGCGATGTCGTGGTCCGGCTCTACGAGTCCCGGGGCGGCCGTGCCCAGGGCGTCCTGCGCACCGGCTTCCCCCTGGCCGGCGCCCAGGTGACCGACCTGCTGGAGCGCCCGCTGGGGGACGCGGGCCTCGAAGGCGACGACGGCGTCCCGGTCGTACTGCGCCCCTTCCAGATCCTCACCCTCCGTCTGCGCAGGAGCTGACCGGATGCCGATGCAACCCTGGTTCACCGACGCCAAGTTGGGGATCTTCGTGCACTGGGGCATCTACGCCGTGGACGGGGTCCAGGAGTCCTGGTCCTTCTACGACGGCATCGTGCCGCACGCGCAGTACATGTCGCAGCTGCCCCGCTTCACCGGTGCCCGCTACGACCCGAAGGCGTGGGCCGGCCTGTTCGCCCGCGCCGGCGCGAAGTACGCCGTGCTGACGAGCCGTCACCACGACGGTGTGGCCCTGTGGGACACGGCGTACGGCGACCTCAACCTCGGCAGGGACTACCTCGGGCCGTATGCGGAGGCCCTGCGCGAGCGAGGCCTCAAGGTCGGCTTCTACTACTCGCACTCCGACTGGAACCACCCCGACTACGCCTCGACGCGCAAGCCGGGCCGCCCGCCGGAGCTGGCGGACAACCGCTACTCGGAAGTGGCGGCCGAGGACGAGGACCTGGCCGCCTGGGAACGCTTCATCGCCTACCGGGACGGCCAGATAACGGAGTTGGCCTCGCGGTACCGGCCGGACCTGATGTGGTTCGACGGTGAGTGGGACCGCAGCGAGGAGCAGTGGCGGATCCCCGAACTCGCCGCGCTCGTCCGGTCGTACGTCCCGCACGTCGTCTTCAACGCGCGCATGCTCGGCGAGGGCGACTACGCCACGCCCGAGCAGGGCGCCCCCGTCGTGCCGCCGGACGGCCCCTGGGAGCTGTGCCTGACGATCAACGACTCCTGGGGGTACCAGCACCACGACCACAACCACAAGTCCCTCGCCCAGCTGATCCGCTACTTCACCGAGACCATCGGGGGCGGCGGCAACCTGCTGCTCGACGTCGGCCCCATGGAGGACGGCACCATCCCGCAGCCGCAGGTCGAGCGGCTCGAGGGGCTGGGGGAGTGGATCCGCAGGCACGCGGAGGCGGTGTACGGCACCGGGCGCGGCCTGCCGGCCGGGCACCACTACGGCCCGAGCACCCTCTCCGCCGACCGGCGCACCCTCTACCTCACCCTGTTCGACGTGCCGCGCGCCGAGATCGGGGTCCGGGGCCTGGCCACGGCGGTCCGCAGGGTCACCGTGCTCGGCACCGGCGCCGAACTGGGGCACCGGGTGACCGGCGGGCTGCACGAGGCGGTCGGCGTGCTGTGGATCGACCCGCCGGCCGCGGCCGACCTCGACCCGTACGCCACCGTCCTCGCCATCGAACTGGACGGCGAGCTGGAGCTGTACCGGGGATCCGGCCGGTTCTGAACCGGTTCACTCGCACATGCCCGGAGTTCTCATATGAAGAATTAAGAGAACGGTAAGTGGGCAGGTCACGGCGGCTTTTCAGGCCGCCGTGACCCTGTTGGTTCGCCTTCTGGACATCTTGAGTTCGCCTGTGACCCCTGGGATGCGGACGGCAGGGACGACAGAAAGGCATCACCGTGCGAGACCCGCGAATGTCCGCGATCGCCAAGGGGCTGAAGCGCCGGGGCCGGCTCATGGCGCAGGCGGTGAGCCCGCCGCGCCGGACCCTGGACGCCATCCCGTCCCAGCGTCCGGCCGAGGGGCACCGGCAGGCCTCGGACGGCTACGCGGCCCCGCGCGCCCCCCGCCTGGTCCGGTCGCCGGCCTTCGTGCTGTCCTCGGTGCGCTCCGGCTCCACGCTGCTGCGGGTCCTGCTGAACAGCCACAGCCGCATCCGCGCCCCGCACGAGATGCATCTGCGCACGGTCCACGTCAGCATGTCCCGGGAGTTCACGGCGGACGCCATGAAGGAGCTCGCCCTCGACCGCGAGGAGCTGGAGCACGTGCTGTGGGACCGGGTGCTGCACCTGGAGCTCAGCCGCAGCGGCAAGGACGTCATCATCGACAAGACCCCGCCGAACACCCTCATCTGGCCCCGGCTGCACCGGTGTTGGCCCGAGGCCCGGTTCATCCTGCTGCTGCGCCACCCCGGCGCCGTCATCCAGTCCCTCACCAGCCGCCGCGCCGACCCCGACCACGAGGCGATCCGCGCCGAGGTCCTCGGCTACGCGGAGAAGCTCGAAGAGGCCCGCCAGAACCTCACCGACGCCCACGTGATCACGTACGAGGACCTCACCGCCGACCCGGAGCGGGTCACCCGCGGTCTGTGCGAGTACCTCGGCGTCCCGTGGGAGAGCGGCATGCTCGACTACGGCAAGCAGAACCACGGCACGTTCCGGCCGAAGCTCGGCGACTGGAGCGAGGAGATCAGGTCCGGCCGCATCCAGGCCGCCCGCCAGGCCGACCCCACCGCCGAACTCCCGCCCCGGCTGGCCGAGGTGGCGAAGGCGTGGGGATACCAGGTCTAGGCATCCCCACGCCACCGTCCCCGTGATCAGCCGGTGAAGCCGGCCGTGATCGAGGTGAACTGCCAGTTGCTCTGGCTGATCCCGGAGCAGTTGCTCACCACGCCACCGCCCGCGCAGCCGCGGTCCCGGTTGACCGCCCAGAACGCGAGCCGGGCGATGTGGTGCGAGTTCCCCCAGTCACGGATCTGCGTCCAGATCGCCGGGGTCGTGGTCTCCTGCTGGTCGGACAGCCCGTTCATGCCGGAGATCCCGATGTGCGCGTAGGCCGTCGCGTCGTCCCAGCCGAACGTGGACTTCAGCTTGGTCTTCAGCCCCTCGGCCGCGCTCACGGTGTTGCCGTACATGTCGGAGCCGCCGCCGAAGTCGAACGGCATGATCGTGAAGACGTCGATGTCGGCGCCGATCGACTGAGCCTGCTCGATCAGCCGGTTGCCGTAGTACGTCGGACCGGTGGTGGACGTCCCGAAGGTGACGATCGTCCGCAGACCGGCGTTGTTGGCCTTGACCGTCTTCAGGGCGGTCAGGATCCGTGCCTGCACGGCCTCGTTCTCGAACTCGTCCGTGTTCTCGATGTCCATGTCGACGGACTTGAGACCGTAGGCGTCGATCACCTTCTGGATCGCCCCGGCCAGCGCGCTCGCGGAGGAGCAGTTGGCGCCGAGCTTGCTGCCCTGCCAGCCGCCGAACGACGGGGTGACGTCACCGCCGGCCGCCCGGATCTGGTTGATCGCGGTCTGGTCGACGCCGCCGGTCAGTGCCCGGCTGCCGTCCCAGGCCGGCGTGCAGCCGCCCGAGTCCAGCACGAAGGCCATGGTGAAGTTCTTGATGCCGGTCGAGCCCATCACGGTGGAGGGGTTCGGCGGATCCCCCCAGCCCTCGAAGAGATAGGGCGCGGCCTGCTTGAAGCCGCTCCCGCCACCGCTGCCCGCGCTCGTCGTCACGGACACGGAGTTGGAGGCCGCCGAGACGTTCCCGGCCGCGTCCCGCGCCTTCACCGTGAACGTGTACGCCGTACTGGCCGACAGTCCGCTCACCGTGGCCGAGGTCCCGGAGACGCTGGCCACCTGGCTCGACCCGCTGTAGACGTCGTACGCCGTGACCCCGACGTTGTCGGTCGAGGCCGACCACGACAGCGACACGCTCGACGAGGTCTTCCCGGTGGAGGTGAGGTTCGTGGGCGCGGTGGGCGCCTGCGTGTCCGAGCTGCCGCCGGGTCCGTCGAGGCTGATGTCGTCGGCGTAGTACGTCCCCTGGGCGTACCACCCGTGGACGTAGATCTCGGCGCTGGTCTGCGACGCCCCGGTGGTGAAGGAGACCGTCAGCTGGCTGTACTGGGACGCCGAGGTCGTCCAGGTGGAGGCGCCGCCGGTCACCCCGAGATAGACGTACGAGCCGCGGACCCAGCCACTGAGCGAGTACGTCGTGTTGGGCTGCACGGCGACGGTCTGCGTGCACTGGGCGTTGTCACTGGAACTCGCGGCCCCCGCGAGCGCCTTGGAACCGCCGTGCACGGGCGAGGACACGACCGAGCCGAGGTTCCCCGAGCAGGACCACGGCGACAGACTCCCCGACTCGAAGCCGGGATTGGAAAGGACGTTGGCCGCCTGCGCGGTACCGGGCAGCGCGATGGCCCCGGCGAGCGCGAGAGCGGCGGACCCGAGCAGGGCGAATATCCGATGTCTGGAACGTCTGAGCGAGTTGCGCACGCGATCTCCCTGAAGGATGGGGGTGTTCGGGAGGTGCCCGAAGGTGCAAGGAGGTGCGCAACCAAGTTGGTATGGACCAATCCGCCTGTCAAGAGGCGAAGGTGAATTGGTCCATACCGGTGGGGTGACTTGCTCAGGGGCGCGGGGCTGTGTCCGATGTGCGGCTCCGCCGTGGGCGCGGGCAACCACGCACATCCCGCACCCGGCCGGAAACCCTAGAGCGGCAACACCGCAGCCGCGGCGTCAACCGACTCCACTTCCACGGGCAATGTGGGCGCCAACACCACGTCGGCCTCCTCCCGCTGCACGGGAACCGACGGAAGGACGGGCTTCGGCCCCGACACCACCGCGTAGTCCTGCCCCAGGAACGGCGGCTCGATCACCCCCGGGTCCTCGCCCAGCGCCAACTGCACGGCCGCCCAGGGCGCGTTGACCCCGCAGAGCGACAGCTGGTGCAACCCCCCGGCCGGACGCGTGTTGACATCGAGCAGTACGGGCTGGTCCTCGTACATCCGGAACTGGATGTTGGACAGGTAGTGCAGCCCGAAGCCCTCGGCGATGACCCGCGCCGGTCCCAGCCACCGCTCGTCGAGGGTGAACCCGCGCCGGCGGCCCTTCTTGGTGCGGCCCACGGCCAGCCGGACCCGGTTGTCCGGCCCGGTGAGGCAGTCGACGGACACCTCCGGCTCCTCCAGCCGCGGCATCACCAGCCAGTCCACCGGCTGCTCGGCGCGGCGCAGCGCGTCCACGACCAGGTCGAGCTGGACGTACGGCCCGGGGAACCCGGTGAGGTGAAAGAGCGAGAAGGGGGCGCGCGTGATCACGCGGAATCCGACACCACCCGCACCGGCGGCCGGCTTGAAGCAGGCCTTGTGCCCGCCCGCCTCCAACTCCTCCACCGCGGCCACGAGTTCGTCCGCCGTGCGGACCCGCGACCAGGGCGGCACCGGGACGCCCACCGAGCTCACCGCCTCGTACGCGGTCGCCTTGTCCTCGAAGACCGCGGTGCCCTCCGGCGTCGGCGCCAGCAGGGCCGTGCCGATCGCCTCGAAGTCGGCCCGGTGGGCCACGATCGCCGACTGGTGCAGCCGGGGCACGAAGACATCGATGCCACGGCGCTGGCACTGGTCCAGGGCGTACTCGACGTAGGCGGCCGGGGACAGGCCCTCCGGCTCCAGGTCGGCGGTGTCGGCGGCGGCCAGCACGGGGGAGTCGGCGTCACCGTGCGTCGCATGGATCTCGACCGCCCGGTCGCTGGGATTTCTCCGCAGCTGATCCATGAAGAACACGTTCTCCGCGTACGTGCGGTTGAGCCAGACGCGTACGCGAGAGCGCATTAAAGCCGCCTTTCGGGGTTTTCGGGCAGGGCTCAGCGAGCCCGTGCCCGGGCAGGGTGGTTGGAGGTACACCAAACCGCCCTGGGCGAAGGGAAGTTCGTGGCGGTGGTGTTGGGGGGATCATACGGCTTTCATGGGGCCCCGCGTGCAACGCGAGTGTTACGGATTTCCCCGTCCTGTCCACGCGCGTTTTCCTGCACCGTCCCCGCCGGTTTCCTTGACGCCCCGCAGGCACCCCGTAGGCACCCCGAAGGCGTCCCGCGGCCGTCCCGCGGCCGTTCCGCAGGCGGCTCGCAGCCGGCTCGCGGCCGGTCTCAAGCCGTCCCGGGGCCGTCCCGGAACCGGCCGGGGACCGGCCCTGGACCGGCCGGGTGGTCGCCGACGGGCCGTCGGACGCGTGGTCTTGTTCCCGGCCCCCGAAGTGTGTTGTGGTGGGGGCAGACGACATGATCGGAAGGGGTGCGGGGTGGAGTCCACGGCCGGTGCCGGGCAGTTGCTGGCCATCAGCGACCTGCACATCTCCTACCCGGAGAACCGCGAGCTCGTCGAGAAGATGCGTCCGGAAACGGACGAGGACTGGCTGATCGTCGCCGGTGACATCGCGGAGACCGTCGCGGACATCCGCTGGGTGCTGGAGACCCTCGCCGGCCGCTTCCGCAAGGTGCTGTGGGCGCCCGGCAACCACGACCTGTGGACCCACCCCAAGGACCCGGTCACCCTGCGCGGAGTCGCCCGCTACGAACACCTCGTCGGCCTCTGCCGGGAGCTGGGCGTTCTCACCCCCGAGGACCCGTACCCGGTCTGGGAAGGCCCCGGCGGCCCGGTCGTCGTGGCACCGCTGTTCCTGCTGTACGACTACTCCTTCCTGCCGGCGGGCTGCGCCACGAAGGAGGAGGGCCTCGCCTACGCGCACGGCACCGGCGTCGTCTGCAACGACGAGTACCTGCTGCACCCCGACCCCTACCCGACCCGCGAGGACTGGTGCCGGGCCCGGGTCGAGGCCACCGAGCGCCGGCTCGCCGAGCTGCCCGAGGACCTGCCGACCGTGCTGGCGGGACACTATCCACTGGACCGGCACCCCACGGACGTGCTCTGGTACCCGGAGTTCGCCATGTGGTGCGGCACCACCCGCACCGCCGACTGGCACCGCCGGTTCCGCGTCGCGACCATGGTCTACGGTCATCTGCACATTCCCCGGACCACCTGGCTCGACGGGGTCCGCTTCGAAGAGGTCTCCGTGGGATATCCCCGCGAGTGGCGCAAGCGTTCCGGGGAGCCGGGGCGGCTGCGCCGAATTCTGCCTGTGGAGGTCGGAACCGGTGATCGAGGAGCTGCTCCCGGACTCGGTGGTGGCCGTGGAGATGCTCGGTGACGAGGCGATCCGCGAAGCCCCGCTCTACCCCGAGGAGGCGGCGCTGGTGGCCCGGGCCGTGCCCAAGCGCCGCCGTGAGTTCTCCGCCGTGCGCGCCTGCGCCCGGCGCGCCATGGAGAAGCTCGGCGTCGAGCCGCAGCCGATCGTGAGCGGCGAGCGCGGCGCCCCGCGCTGGCCGCACGGGCTGGTCGGCAGCATGACCCACTGCGAGGGCTACTGCGCCGCCGCCCTGGTCCGTGCCACCGACCTGGCCTCCCTCGGCATCGACGCCGAACCGCACGCCGCGCTCCCCGAGGGCGTCGCCGAGTCCGTGCTGCTCCCCGCCGAGCGGCAGCGCCTCGCCCGGCTCGCGGCCGAACGGCCCGGTGTGCACTGGGACCGCCTGCTGTTCAGCGCCAAGGAGTCCGTCTACAAGGCGTGGTTCCCCCTCACCGGGAAGTGGCTGGACTTCATGGAGGCCGACATAGAGCTCGCCCCGGAGCCCGGTGAGCGGCCGCACGGCGTCCTGCGCGCCCGCCTCCTCGTCCCCGGCCCGGAGGTCGGCGGGCGGCGGCTGGAGGTCTTCGAGGGCCGCTGGAGCGTGGGGCACGGCATGCTGACCTCTGCCGTGGTCGTGCCGCACCTCTGACGCCCCGCGCCGGCTCAGGCGGGTGGGCACCAGTCGTGCAGCAGCCGGAAGAACGCCTCCTCGTTGCCCGCCAGTCCGGCGCCGGCCAGGGCCTGTTCGGCCTCGGCGAGCACGGCGGGCGGCACCACGAACGGGCGCGGGGCGTCGGGCGGTCCGTCGAAGGCCGCGCGCACGGTGTGCAGGAGCCGCAGATAGGCCTGGACGGCGGCGCGTTCACGGTCGGTCAGTACGGCGGTGTGCATCGGTCGGCTCTCCCCGTCGGTCGTCGATGTCACGCGCCCGGACGGCGCGGGCACACCGGGGGTGCGGTGCGCACCCCCCAGCTTGCCGTCCGCCACTGACAACGCCCCCGCGCCCGGCTCCGGTTCGCCCGCTTAGCGGAGGCGAAACCTCACCGAAACGCCGTGGGGAAATGTCTTCCTACCCTGGAAGGACAGGGATCCGGCCGGGCCTTGGTGCCCGGGACAGCGGGGAGGCCGAGTCGTGCCGGAAGCGATGCCCAGCCGTCCGCGGCGCACCGCGCGCCTGCGCCCGGTGGGCGACGGGGAACTCGTGCCGCGCCACCGGGTCGTGCACGGCTACCGGCGTGCCTACCGCATCGCCGGCGACGGGCCCGCCCTGGTCCTCATCCACGGCATCGGGGACTCCTCGGCGACCTGGGCGAAGCTCATCCCCGACCTCGCCCGCACCCACACCGTGATCGCCCCCGACCTCCTCGGCCACGGCGAGTCGGACAAGCCCCGGGCCGACTACTCGGTCGCCGCCTACGCCAACGGGGTGCGGGATCTGCTGACGGCCCTGGGCATCGAGTCCGCGACCCTCGTCGGGCACTCGCTCGGCGGGGGAGTCGCGATGCAGTTCGCCTACCAGTTTCCCGAGCGCACCGAGCGGCTCATCCTGGTCAGCGCGGGCGGGGTGGGCCGCGAGGTCAACCCCGTGCTCCGGCTCGTCTCGCTGCCCGGTGCCCATCTGCTGCTGTCCGCGCTGCGGCTGCCCGGGATGCGCCTCCAGGTGGGCCTCGCCGTGCGCCTGCTGAGGCTTCTGGACACCGGACTCGGCCAGGACGCGCCGGAACTGCTCACCCTGGTCGACGCGCTCCCCGACGAGACCTCCCGCAACGCCTTCATCCGCACCCTGCGCGCGGTCGTCGACTGGCGGGGCCAGGTCGTCACCATGCTGGACCGCTGCTACCTCACCGAGGGCATGCCGACCATGCTGCTGTGGGGCGACCGCGACAGCGTGGTCCCGGTACGGCACGCCCATCGCGCCCGGGAGGCGATGCCCGGCGCCCGGCTGGAGATCTTCGAGGGCGCCGGGCACTTCCCGTTCCACGCCGACCCGGCCCGTTTCGTGGCCCTCGTCCGGGACTTCACCGCCGCCACCCCCGCGGCGGACTGGAGCCGTGAGCACTGGCGCGCCCTGCTCCTCGACGGCCGCCCCGACACCGGCCACGGCGCGGCCGCGCGGCGAGACCTGCGCGAGGCGAGCGAGCGCAGCGCCACCTGAACGCGCGCCGCGGCGGTCGTGCCCCCGGCCCGGGCCGAGGGTGTGTCACTTCCCCAGGTAGCCCAGCGACGTCTCGATGCGGCCCGCCACGTCGTGCCGGCGCACCGGTCCGCGCAGGGCCGAACCCGCGAGCCAGGTACGGCACTTGCTGGCCAGCAGCAGCCCGAAGGTCTCCGCGTCCCGTTCCTCGGCCCGGTCGAAGCGGGTGCGGGCGGCCACCCGCTGGAAGGCCGCCTGGAGCGCGGCCTGGTCGGCCTCGGCGCGGGTGGCCGCCGCGGAGCCGCCGGCGGTGGGCGCGCCGAGCAGCCGCGCGGCCACCCCGACCCCCTCCACGTCATGGCCGCAGTGCTCGGCGTGCATGTGCCACAGCTCGTGGCCGAGGATCACCAACTGGTGGTCGGGCACGGTGCGTTCCTCGACGACGACCAGGTCGCGGTCGGCCAGGTCGAGCCAGAGCCCGCTGGCCGTGCCGGGCGGGAAGACGGCCGTACGGAACTGGACGGGGCGGCCGCGGCGGCGGCCCAGCGCGTCGCACAGCGCCCGGTACAGCTCCTGCGGGGGAGCGGGCGCGGCCACGCGCAGCTCCCCGACCAACTCGCCGCTCAGCCGGCGCATGTCCCTGCCGATGCCCACTCTTCTCCCTCGGCTCACGACTCTCGGCTCACGACTCGGGCCGCTTGACGCTCTCCAGGAGCATGTCCAGCCATTCCGCGACCTTGTCCCGGTGCTGGTCGGTGGGCAGCTGGGCGGCCCGCCAGGCGATGCCGCGGACCCCGTGGTCCTGTAGCAGCCGCTCCAGCGGGTCCTCGGCCGCCTCGGCCGCGGCCCGCTCCCGGTTCGCCAGCTTCTGCAGCAGCTCCTGCTCGACGCGCTGGAGGGCGCCGGCGAGCGCCTCGGGGTCCTCGGCGGTGAGGAAGCCGGCGTGCACGCGGAAGAAGCGCTGGAGGGCGTCGCAGTGCTCCATGGTCGGCCGCCGGTCACCGTTGATCAGGGCGCCGGCCTGCTGCCGGGACATGCCCGCGCCGTCGGCGATCTCCTGCTGGGTGTGCTTGCGGCCGTTCGGCTTGAGCCGGGTGCGGCGCAGCAGGTCCAGGCGTTGCAGGAAGCGGGCCTGGACATCGGGCTCGCCCGCCGGCTGCCCGGTCAGCAGGGCCCGGACCACAGGCTCGGGGACACCGCAGGCGAAGGAGAGCCGTCCGACGTGGAAGACCTCGGCGTGCGGGACGCCGAGCCGGTCGGCGAGCGCGGTGACGCGGGCGACGGCGGCCGGCAGCTGGGCGGTCGCCGTGGCGCCCGGATCCTCGTAGCCATCCGTCACCGACAGAACTCCTACGTCTCTCAGGGGAATCAGGGGCTTCTCACAAGCGGCGCCGTGTGAACTTCCCGGCATGAACCCCCCGGAGATTAGCGGGTCGTTCGAACTCACATCCAGGTCTCGCCACAACTGTGGCCAATTTCGGACGTCGGCAGGCATGGAATGCCACGATAGTTGACATGACTCAGGGTGGGGCAGCAGGATCGCATCGCCGCGAGAAGGCCGCATAGGCAAGAGGGGTGACCTCCCGATGGCATATCAGGCAGGTGGGCGGCGGCCGGCGCCGCGGCCCGTCCCCGAGGGCCTTGAGGCTCAGGCGTATCTCCAGGACTACGCGTTGCTGCTGGACGCGGTCCCCTTCCCGTCCCTGGTGGTGGACCACCGCTGGGACGTGGTGCTGGCCAACGGCGCGTTCGAGACACTTTTCCGGGCGGTCGCCCCGCATCCCACCGCGATGCCGGGGGACAACTTCCTGCGCTTCGTCCTGTTTCACCCGGATGCCGGAACGATTCTCGGCGCCCACGAGGCGGGCTGGTGCCTGCCGATGCTGGCGCAGTTCAAGACCATCCTGGAGAGCTACGGCCACGACCACGAACTCCAGTCGATCCGCCGGGAGATCGCCCAGGACCCCATCATGGAGGCCGCCTTCCGGCAGGGGCTGCCGCACTGGCTGCGCGCCGTCGGCGAGGAGGGCGCACAGCTCGACGGAGCCGTCCGGTTGCTGCTCCACCCGGACCCGCTGCTGGGCGCCACCGAGTGCCGGGTGGTCGGCGAAACCCCCAAGACCCTCCAGGACATGGGATACGCGCGTTACACCCTGGTGCTGCGCGCCGCCCCCCGTCCCGCCCCTGCCCCCGCCCCGCGCCGCTCCCGCCGGCCCGGCGGCCTGGGCGCCCATCTGACCGTCGTCCCGGCCCCCGAAGGCTGACCCGGCACCGTCGGCGTTCAGGTCGCCGACGGCGCCGGGCCGGACGCCGAAGTCCTCTCAACCCCGCCTCGCCCCGAGCCCCGCGCCCCTCGCCCCGCCCCGTCTCATCCGGCCGCCACCACCAGGACCAGCGGCACGCCCCGGCACGGCACCAGCCGCATCCCGCCGAACGTGCCCGCCCGCCCGCTCTCCAGGACCGCCCCGAAGTCCGGTCCCTTGACCAGGGAACCCGCCAACTGGGCCGGGTCGGCCGATGCCGCCACCCGGCCGCGGGCGTTGACCAGCCGCGCGGGTCCGGGCAGCCCGCGCAGCAGCGGCAGCGCGGCCGCCTCGAAGTGCCGCAGATACACGTCGGCCGCGGCCACGCCGAGGAACCGGCCGCCCACCTCCACCGGCGCGGACAGCGTGAGGCTGTACTCGTCCGAGCAGAGGTAGTCGACGTAGGGGCCCGCCACCGCCCGCCGCCCGGTGTCCCGGGGCAGCGCGAACCAGTCCCAGTGCGTGTAGTCGGAGTAGGCCGAGGTGCGCGGGTCGAGGTCGAGGAGCAGCGGCCGTACGTCCCCGCAGGCGTCGCTCTGCCACCACTCCAGCCAGGCCGGGACGTCGGCCAGCACCCCCGGCGCCGCCACGAACCCGACACCGGAGACCAGCTCCTGCCGGGTCAGCCGCAGGTGGAGACCGGGGCGCAGAGCGGCGAGGTCGGCGGTCACGGGCCGGCGGCCCTCGGCGGCCACCCGGGCCAGCAGCGCGGCCGTGTCGGCGCGGGTGGCCGCGACGGCGTCGAACACCGTCTCCAGGGCGTGACCGACCCGCGCGGCCACGTACTCCTCGGCGGCGTCGAGGGTGGCCGCCGCCGGGCCGGAGGGGACGGTGCTGCGGCTCATGGTGCCCTCCAGCGGACGGGGGAGCGGGCGCGGCGCGGCTACCGGGCCAGCCGCAGGGCGATGAGCCGTGCCGTCGAGTCCCGTACACACCGCTCGGCCAGCTCCCTGGCCGATGCGTGCGCCCCATCCTGCACGGCGGAGATTACGGACCGGTGACGGTCCGCCACCTCTTCACGATATTCGTCGTCGCCGAGCACAAGGCACAGCAGTGCCCCGATCTCCGTCTGGAGCGCGACCTGCTCCCGGGTGAGCCGGGCCGACTGCGCGGCGGCGGCCAGCTCCACGTGAAAACGGCCGTACACCCGGCTGCGCGCCGCCGCGTCCGGCGCCCCGCGCAGCTCCTCGGTGGTCCGGCGGAGCTGGTCGAGGTCGTGGTCCTCGGTGCGCTCGGCGGCGAGGTGGGCCGCGGTGCCGGACAGGGCCGCCCAGTGGTCGCCGAGGTCGCGCAGCTCCTCGGGGCTCCAGCCGCGCAGCCGCTCCGTGAGCCGCTCCCGGTCGGGCACCTCGGGGGAGGCCACGAAGCTGCCGCCGCCCCGGCCCCGGCGGGTGACGACGAGGCCCTGCTGGCGCAGTGCCATCAGCGCCTCCCGCAGGGTCACCGTGGACACCCCGAGCTGTCCGGCCAGCTCGGTCTCGCCGGGCAGCTGCTCCCCGTCGGCGAGCAGGCCGAGTTCGATGGCGTCGCCTATCCGGCGCACGACGGCGGTGACCCTGGCCCCGCTGTCCACGGGGGCGAACACGGCTTTTCGGGCGCCGCCGTCCGTTTGGTGCTGTCCCACGGCCCACCACCCTATGCGTTGACCCAACCTTTACCTCGGAAGGGTCTTGAGATGTGAACTATGACTTCATATCTTTCCGATCACCAGGTTCAACGCAAGACAGCGGCAGAAAGGTTCCCGCCCATGGAGGCCAGCGCGATCCGGTTGCGGGATCTGCGGAAGTCGTTCGGCGACACAAGCGCCGTGGCCGGGGTCGACCTGGAGATCCGGGACGGCGAGTTCTTCTCGATGCTCGGCCCCTCCGGCTCCGGCAAGACCACGGTGCTGCGCATGATCGCCGGCTTCGAGACGCCTACCTCGGGCACGATCGAACTCGCCGGGCAGGACGTCACCCGCCGCGCCCCCTTCGAACGGGACGTGCACACCGTCTTCCAGGACTACGCCCTGTTCCCGCACATGAGCGTCGAGCAGAACGTCGCCTACTCCCTCAAGGTCCGCCGGGTCCCCAAGGCCGAACGCCTGGCCCGCGCCCGCAAGGCCCTCGCGGAGGTCCGCCTCGACGGCTACGGCGGCCGCCGCCCCGCCCAGCTCTCCGGCGGCCAGCGCCAGCGCGTCGCGCTCGCCCGCGCCCTGGTCGGACGCCCCAGCGTGCTGCTCCTCGACGAACCGCTCGGCGCCCTCGACCTGAAACTCCGCGAGCAGATGCAGATCGAGCTCAAGGCACTGCAACGCGAGGTGGGCATCACCTTCGTCTTCGTCACCCACGACCAGGAGGAGGCCCTGACGATGAGCGACCGCGTCGCCGTCTTCCACCAGGGCCGCATCGAACAGGTCGGCACCCCCGCGGAGATCTACGAACGCCCCGCCACCGCGTTCGTCGCCTCCTTCGTCGGCACCTCCAACCTGCTCACCGGCGAGGCCGCCCTGCGGGTCCTCGGCGAGAGCGGCACCCACAGCGTCCGGCCCGAGAAGATCCAGGTCCTCAAGGAGACCGCCGACCCGGACGAGGAGGGCCACGCCACCGCCGTCGGCACCGTCGCCGAGGTGGTCTACCTCGGTGACGCCACCCGCTTCCTGGTCGACCTGGACGGCGGCGGCCGGCTCACCGCGCTCCAGCAGAACCTCGACACCTCCGCCGAGGACGTCGCCGCCTACCGCGGCACCCGCGTCCGGCTGCGCTGGCAGCGCCGGCACACCGTCCCCGTCCCCGACTGATCCGCCGTCCTCCCACGTCCGGATCCGCCGTCCCTCACCTCTGGAGTACGTCGTGCGCCTCACCCGCCCCATCGCCGCGGCCGCCTGCGCCGGGCTGCTGCTGGCCGCCACCGCCTGTGGCTCCTCCGGCTCCGGTTCCTCGGCCGGTCTCAACCCGCCTGACCTCAAACCCCTCGCCAAGCTCGGCAAGTCCGAGGGCCAGGTCAACCTGATCGCCTGGGCCGGCTATGTCGAGGACGGCTCCGACGACCCCAAGGTGGACTGGGTCACCGACTTCGAGAAGCAGACCGGCTGCCAGGTCAACTCCAAGGTCGCCGCCAGCTCCGACGAGATGGTCAAGCTGATGAAGACCGGCGAGTACGACGCCGTCTCCGCCTCCGGTGACGCCTCCCTGCGCCTGATCGCCTCCGGCGACGCCGCCCCCGTCAACACCAAGCTCGTGCCCAACTACAAGGACATCTTCAGCGGCCTGAAGAACGGCGCCTGGAACTCGGTCAAGGGCCGGATGTACGGCATCCCGCACGGCCGCGGCGCCAACCTGCTCATGTACAACACCCAGAAGGTCAGCCCCGCCCCCACCTCCTGGGCCGCCGTCTTCGACGACGCCGGGAAGTACAAGGGCCATGTCACCGCCTACGACTCGCCGATCTACATCGCCGACGCGGCCCTGTACCTGAAGGCCACCAAGCCCGAGTTGAAGATCAAGGACCCCTACGCGCTCGACCAGAAGCAGTTCGACGCGGCCGTGGCCCTGCTGAAGAAGCAGAACGCGGACATCGGCGAGTACTGGAGCGACTACCTCAAGGAGATCTCCGCCTTCAAGAGCGGCGACTCCGTCGTCGGCACCAGCTGGCAGGTCATCGCGAACCTCGCCGCCGGCGAGGGCGCCAAGGTCAAGGCCTTCGTCCCGAAGGAGGGATCCACCGGCTGGTCGGACACCTGGATGGTCTCCGCCAAGGCCAAGCACCCCAACTGCGCCTACAAGTGGCTGAACTGGATCGTCTCCCCGAAGGTGAACGCCGAGGTCGCCGAGTACTTCGGCGAGGCCCCGGCCAACGCCAAGGCCTGCGACCTGACCAGCGACAAGAACTTCTGCGCGACCTACCACGCGGCCGACGAGAGCTACTGGAAGAACATCGCCTTCTGGAACACGCCCATCGAGCAGTGCCTGGACGGCCGTACCGACGTCAAGTGCGTGCCGTACGCCAAGTGGGTCCAGGCCTGGACCGAGATCAAGGGCTGACCCATGGCCCTGCTCACCCGGACCGCGGGGGCGCTGCACCGGCGCCCCCGGCTCCGCCTCGCGCTGCTGCTGACCGCCCCGCTGCTGTGGCTGGCCGTGCTCTATCTCGGCTCGCTGGCCGTGCTGTTCGTCTCCGCGTTCTGGACGACCGACTCCTTCACCTCCGAGGTGGTGAAGGTGTGGTCGACGGACAACTTCCACGAGCTGTTCACCACGCCGGTGTTCCGGCAGGTGGTCCTGCGCAGCGTCGGCGTCGCGCTCGCGGTGACCGCCCTGTGCGCGGTGCTCGCCTTCCCGGTCGCCTTCTACACCGCCCGGGTCGCCAGGCCGAGCCGGCGCCCGCTCCTCGTGGTCGCCATCCTCACGCCGCTGTGGGCGAGCTACCTGGTCAAGGTGTACGCGTGGCGGCTGATCCTGTCCGAGGGCGGGCTCGCCGACTGGCTGCTGAAGCCGCTCGGGCTGAGCGGGCCGGGCTTCGGACTGCCGGCCACCGTGCTGACCCTGACGTACCTGTGGCTGCCCTACATGATCCTGCCGATCCACACGGCGCTGGAGCAGCTGCCCGACAACCTCCTCGACGCGTCGGCGGACCTGGGCGCCCGCGCGGGGCGGACCTTCCGGTCCGTGGTGCTGCCGATGGTGCTGCCGTCGGTCGCCGCCGGATCGGTGTTCACGTTCTCGCTCAGCCTCGGCGACTACATCACCGTGCAGATCGTCGGCGGCAAGAGCCAGCTCATCGGCAACCTGGTCTACGCCAACATCGAACTCAACCTGCCCATGGCCGCCGCCCTCGCCACCGTCCCGGTCGTCGTCATCGTGCTGTATCTGCTGGCGATGCGGCGGACGGGGGCGTTGAGCAGCCTCTGACGAACGGGTGATATGTCACATGCCACTCTCCAGGTCCGCCCGTATCGCCCTCCGCGTCGCCGCCGCCGTCGGCTTCGCCGTCATCTACGTCCCCCTCCTCCTCGTCCTCGTCAACTCCCTCAACCCCGACCGCAGCGCGAGCTGGCCGCCGCCCGGCCTGACCACCCACTGGTGGTCGGCCGCCTGGCACAGCTCCGGTGCCCGCGAGGCGCTGTGGACCTCGGTCAAGGCCGGGCTCGGCGCCACCGCGATCGCCCTGGTGCTCGGCACGCTGGTCGCCTTCGCGGTCGCCCGGCACCGCTTCTTCGGCCGGGACGCCCTCTCCTTCGTGGTCGTGCTGCCGATCGCGCTGCCCGGCATCGTCACCGGCATCGCCCTCAACTCGGCGTTCAGCACCGTCCTTGAGCCGCTCGGCGTCGGACTCGGCCTGTTCACCGTGGTCGTCGGGCACGCCACCTTCTGTGTCGTGATCGTCTTCAACAACGTGGTCGCCCGGCTGCGCCGCACCTCCGGCAGCTACGAGGAAGCCGCGGCCGACCTGGGTGCCGACACCTTCCGCGCCTTCGCCGACGTCACCTTCCCGCTGGTGCGTTCGGCGCTGCTCGCGGGCGGACTGCTCGCTTTCGCGCTCTCCTTCGACGAGATCGTGGTCACCACCTTCACCGCCGGACCGGGCGTCCAGACCCTGCCCCTGTGGATCTTCGACAACATGACCCGCCCGCAGCAGGCGCCGGTGGTGAACGTGGTGGCGGCCGTGCTCGTCCTGCTGTCCGTCGTCCCGATCTACGTCGCGCAACGGCTGTCGGCGGACACGGCGACCGCCAGCCGCGTCTGACCCCGTCCCCGAGATGTTACGCAAAAAACTTGCATAACTTGCGGTACGCTTGCGGTCATGACGCGACGACTTGCGGATGTAGCCAAGAAGGTCGGGGTCAGTGAGGCCACGGTCAGCCGGGTGCTCAACGGCAAGCCGGGGGTCTCCGAGGCGACCCGGCAGGCGGTGCTCTCGGCCCTCGACGTGCTCGGCTACGAGCGCCCCACCCAGCTGCGCGGTGAGCGCGCCCGGCTCGTCGGTCTGGTCCTGCCCGAGCTGCAGAACCCCATCTTCCCGGCGTTCGCCGAGGTCATCGGCGGCGCCCTGGCCCAGCTCGGCCTCACTCCGGTGCTGTGCACCCAGACCAAGGGCGGGGTCTCCGAGGCGGACTACGTGGAGTTGCTGCTGCAACAGCAGGTCTCCGGCGTGGTGTTCGCCGGCGGCCTCTACGCCCAGGCCGACGCGCCGCACGACCACTACCGGCTGCTCGCCGACCGCAACATCCCGGTGGTGCTGGTCAACGCGGCCATCGAGCACCTCGGTTTCCCGGGCGTGTCCTGCGACGACGCGGTGGCGGTGGAGCAGGCCTGGCGGCACCTCGCCTCCCTCGGGCACGAGCGCATCGGCCTGGTCCTCGGCCCCGGCGACCACGTCCCCTCGGCCCGGAAGCTGGCCGCCGCGCGCGCGATCGGCGACGTGCCCGACGAGTTCGTGGCCCGCGCGATCTTCTCCATCGAGGGCGGCCACGCGGCCGCGTCCCGGCTCATCGACCGGGGCGTCACCGGCATCATCTGCGCCAGTGACCCGCTCGCCCTGGGTGCCGTCCGCGCGGCCCGCCGCAAGGGGTACGAGGTGCCCGGCCGGGTCTCGGTCGTCGGTTACGACGACTCGGCGTTCATGAACTGCACGGAACCCCCGCTCACCACCGTCCGCCAGCCCATCGAGGCCATGGGCCGGGCCGCCGTCGAACTGCTGAACGCGCAGATCGGCGGCACGGCCGTACCGGCCGAGGAGCTGCTGTTCGAGCCGGAGCTGGTCGTCAGGGGGTCGACCGCGCAAGCGCCGAAAGCCTGACGGTCAGCAGATCCCATCTGCTGTCGAATAATTACAGATTCTGCGCGACATCTTGCGCGGCAGTGTCGCCGGTGCTTGAGTGTGCGGCGCCCACCGGTCCCGGTGCGGCGCCCAACCGCTCCTGCTCTGGGGGGTCCACCGATGTCCAGCACCGGGTTCCGCCGTGCTCTCGTCGCGTTCGGCGTCTGTTCCTCGCTCGCGCTCTCCGCCTCGGCCTGCGGGTCGGGGGGCGACGACGCGGGAAGCGGCAAGACACGCATCACCGTCAACTGCGAGCCGCCCAAGAGCGCCAAGGTCGACCGGTCGTTCTTCGAACAGGACATCGCCGACTTCGAGAAGAAGAACCCGGACATCGACGTCGTCGCACACGACGCGTTCCCCTGCCAGGACCCGAAGACCTTCGACGCCAAGCTCGCCGGCGGCCAGATGGAGGACGTCTTCTACACGTACTTCACCGACGCCAAGCACGTCGTGGACATCAACCAGGCGGCCGATCTCACGCCGTACCTCAAGGACCTGAAGAGCTACGGCACCATCCAGAAGCAGCTGCGGGACATCTACACCGTCGACGGCAAGGTCTACGGCATCCCGCGCACCGGCTACTCGATGGGCCTGATCTACAACCGCAGCCTCTTCCGGCAGGCCGGCCTCGACCCCGACCAGCCGCCGACGACCTGGGCCGAGGTCCGCGCCGACGCCAAGAAGATCGCCGCCCTCGGCAACGGGACCGTCGGGTACGCCGACTACAGCGCGCAGAACCAGGGCGGCTGGCACTTCACCGCGGAGATGTACGCGCAGGGCGGTGACGTGGTGTCGGCCGACGGCAGGTCGGCGACCGTCGACACCCCCGAGGGGCACGCGGTCCTGCAGAACCTGCACGACATGCGCTGGACCGACAACTCGATGGGCAGCAAGCAGCTGCTGATCATCAACGACGTGCAGCAGATGATGGGTTCGGGCAAGCTCGGCATGTACCTCTCCGCGCCGGACAACATCCCGATCCTGGTCAAGGAGAAGGGCGGCAACTACAAGGACCTCGCCCTCGGCCCGATGCCCGGCGGCAAGGGCACCCTCATCGGCGGCGACGGCTACATGTTCAACAAGAAGGACACCCCCGCCCAGATCCGCGCCGGCCTCAAGTGGCTGGACTCCATGTTCCTCACCCCCGGTGACGGCTTCCTCGGCGACTACGCCCGCGCCAAGAAGAACGACGCGCCCGTCGGCCTGCCCGAGCCGCGCCTGTTCACCGGCGCCGCCGACGCCAAGGACCAGGCGGTCAAGAAGGCCTACGCCAACGTGCCGGTGGAGAACTACCAGGCGTTCCTGGACGGCAACCAGTCCCTGCAGATGAAGATCGAGCCGCCGGACGCCCAGCAGATCTACTCCGTCCTCGACGGCACCGTCTCCGCCGTCCTCACCAAGCAGGACGCCGACATCGACCAGCTCCTCAAGGACGCCAACGACAAGATCAACGGCATCCTGGCCCGGGGCTGACCGCGATGACCAAGACGGCCGCACTGCGCCCGGCCCCGGCGGCGGTCGGCGCCCGACAGGCCCCGGCGCCGCCCCCGGCAGGGGACCGGAGGCGGCGCCGGCTGCTCGACCAGGCCAGCGCCTACGGCTTCCTGCTCGGCGGACTGATCTGCTTCGCCCTGTTCTCCTGGTACCCGGCGATCCGCGCGGTCGTGATCTCCTTCCAGAAGTACACGCCCGGCTCGTCCGCCGAGTGGGTCGGCACCGCCAACTTCACCCGGGTCCTGCACGACCCGGAGTTCTCGGCGGCCTGGCGCAACACCCTCACCTTCACCCTGCTGGCCCTGCTGATCGGCTTCGCGATCCCCTTCGTCCTCGCCGTGGTCCTCAACGAACTGCGGCACGCCAGGGCGTTCTTCCGGGTCGTGGTCTACCTCCCGGTGATGATCCCGCCGGTGGTCAGCGCCCTGCTGTGGAAGTGGTTCTACGACCCCGGGGCCGGCCTCGCCAACGAGACCCTGCGCTTCCTGCACCTGCCCACCTCGAACTGGACCAACGGCACCGGCACCGCGCTCGTCTCCCTGGTGATCGTGGCGACCTGGGCCAACATGGGCGGCACCGTCCTGATCTACCTGGCCGCCCTCCAGTCCATCCCCGGCGAACTGTACGAGGCCGCCGAACTCGACGGCGCGAATCTCCTCCAGCGCATCCGTCATGTGACGGTCCCTCAGACCAGGTTCGTCATCCTGATGCTGATGCTCCTTCAGATCATCGCCACCATGCAGGTGTTCACCGAGCCGTTCGTCATCACCGGGGGCGGCCCGGAGAGCGCCACGGTCACCGTGCTCTACCTGATCTACAAGTACGCCTTCCTCTACAACGACTTCGGCGGCGCCTGCGCGCTCAGCGTGATGCTCCTGGTGCTGCTCGGCATCTTCTCGGCCGGCTACCTGCGGCTGACCCGCTCCGGGGAGGACGGATGAGCAGCGCCACCCGCACCCTGATCTCCCCGGCGACCCTGGCCCGGCCGCGCGGGAGGGCGGTCTACTGGAGCGTCTTCACCGGTGTCGTCGTGCTCTTCGCGCTCGCCTTCCTCTTCCCCGTCTACTGGATGGTGACCGGGGCGGCGAAGTCTCCGGACGAGGTCGCCCGGACCCCGCCCACCGTCGTCCCCGAGCACTGGCACCTGTCCGGCTACACCGACGCCTGGGACCTGATGCAGCTCCCGCAGCACCTGTGGAACACGGTGGTGCAGGCCGCCGGCGCCTGGGCGTTCCAGCTGGTGTTCTGCACGGCCGCCGCCTACGCCCTGTCGAAGCTGAGGCCGGCCTTCGGAAAGGTGATCCTCGGCGGCATCCTGGCCACCTTGATGGTCCCGGCCCAGGCCCTGGTCGTACCCAAGTACCTGACCGCCGCCGACCTGCCGTTCATCCACACCAGCCTGCTGAACAACCCGCTCGGCATCTGGCTGCCGGCCGTCGCCAACGCCTTCAACCTCTATCTCCTCAAGCGGTTCTTCGACCAGCTGCCCCGCGACGTGCTGGAGGCCGCCGAGATCGACGGCGCCGGAAGACTGCGCGTCCTCTGGTCCGTGGTCCTGCCCATGTCCCGCCCGGTCCTCGGGGTCGTGTCGATCTTCGCCCTGGTCGCGGTCTGGCAGGACTTCCTGTGGCCGCTGATGGTCTTCTCCGACACCGACAAGCAGCCCATCAGCGTGGCCCTGGTCCAGCTGTCGCAGAACATCCAGCTCACCGTGCTCATCGCCGCGATGGTGATCGCCAGCATCCCGATGGTCGCGCTGTTCCTCGTCTTCCAGCGGCACATCATCGCCGGGATCAGCGCGGGCAGCACCAAGGGCTGACGGCCCTTCCTCCGACAGAAAGGTTCGCCCCGTGGGACAGCCCAGCCATGCCCCGAAGGACCAGGACTGGTGGCGCTCGGCCGTCATCTACCAGGTGTACGTCCGCAGCTTCGCCGACAACGACGGCGACGGCACCGGCGACCTCGCGGGCGTCCGCGCCAGGCTGCCGTACCTTGCCGAACTGGGCGTGGACGCCCTGTGGTTCAGTCCCTGGTACCCGTCACCGATGAAGGACGGCGGCTACGACGTCGCCGACTACCGGGCCATCGACCCGGCCTTCGGCACCCTCGCCGAGGCCGAGAAACTCATCGCGGAGGCGGGGGAGCTGGGCATCCGGACGATCGTCGACATCGTCCCCAACCACGTGTCCGACCAGCACCCCTGGTTCCAGGCGGCGTTGGCCGCCGGGCCGGGCAGCCCGGAGCGCGAGCTGTTCCACTTCCGTCCGGGCCGCGGCCCGCACGGCGACCTGCCGCCCAACGACTGGCCGTCGCAGTTCGTCGGCTCCACCGAACCGGTGTGGACCCGGCTGCCCGACGGCGAGTGGTACCTGCACCTCTTCACCCCCGAACAGCCCGACCTCAACTGGGCCCACCCGGCCGTCCACCAGGAACACGAGGACATCCTGCGCTTCTGGTTCGAGCGGGGCGTCGCCGGCGTCCGCATCGACTCGGCCGCCCTGCTCGCCAAGGACCCGGACCTGCCCGACCTGGCCACCCACCCGCACCCGCACCCGTTCGTCGACCGCGACGAACTCCACGACATCTACCGCTCCTGGCGGGCCGTGGCCGACACCTACGGCGGCGTCTTCGTCGGCGAGGTCTGGCTCCCCGACGCCGAACGCTTCGCCCGCTACCTGCGCCCCGACGAACTCCACACCGCCTTCAACTTCTCCTTCCTGTCCTGCCCCTGGGACGCGGCCCGGCTGCGCACCTCGATCGACACCACCCTCGCCGAGCACGCCCCGGTCGGCGCCCCCGCCACCTGGGTGCTCTGCAACCACGACGTGACCCGCACGGTCACCCGGTACGGCCGCGAGGACACCGCCTTCGACTTCGCGGCCAAGGCCTTCGGGGTCCCGACGGACCTCGCCCTCGGGACCCGCCGGGCCCGCGCGGCCGCCCTGCTGTCGCTGGCCCTGCCCGGCGCGGTCTACCTCTACCAGGGCGAGGAGCTGGGGCTCCCCGAGGCGGAGATCCCGGCCGACCGCATCCAGGATCCGATGTACTTCCGGTCCGGCGGCACCGACCCCGGCCGGGACGGCTGCCGGGTGCCGCTGCCCTGGTCGGCCGCGGCGCCGTACGCCGGCTTCGGTTCGCGCGCGGAGCCCTGGCTGCCGCAGCCGGCCGGCTGGGAGTCGTACGCGGTCGACCGCCAGCGGGACGACGCCGACTCGATGCTCGCCCTCTACCGGCGCGCCCTCACCCTGCGTCCGCGCTTCGGCGACTCCCCGCTGACCTGGCTGCCCGCCCCCGAGGGCGTCCTCGCCTTCACCCGCGCGGGCCTGACCTGCGTGGTCAACCTCGCCGCCACCCCCGTCGAACTCCCCGACCACGCCCACCTCCTGCTCGGCAGCGGCCCCCTGGACGACGCGGGCTGGCTGCCGCGGGACACGGCGGCCTGGCTGACCGACTGAGCCGCGGGTCCCGCTCGCGCCATCCCGCTCTCCCCCCACACCGAAGGGATCAGACATGCAGCGCACCACAGCCAGATCTGTCAGGAGCATGCCATCATTGGCGGCCGCTGTCGCCCTCGCCGCCGGCATGCTCGTCGCCATCGCGCCCGCCGCCCACGCGGCCGTCGGCGCCAGCCTCCCCTTCACCTCCGTCGAGGCGGAGTCGGCGACCACCACCGGCACCAGGATCGGCCCCGACTACACCCAGGGCACCCTCGCCTCGGAGGCCTCCGGCCGCCAGGCCGTGCGCCTGGCCTCAGGGCAGCGGGTCGAGTTCACCGCACCCCGGGCGGCCAACGCCGTGAACCTCTCCTACAGCGTCCCCGACGGCCAGACCGGCACGCTGAACGTGTACGTCAACGGGGTCAGACTGGCGAAGACCCTGGCCGTCACCTCCAAGTACTCCTATGTCGACACCGGCTGGATCGCGGGCGCCAGGCAGCACCACTTCTTCGACAACGCCCGGCTGCTGCTCGGCCAGAACATCCAGGCGGGCGACAAGGTCGCCTTCGAGTCCACCGGCACCCAGGTCACCGTCGACGTCGCCGACTTCGAGCAGGTCGCCGCGGCCGCCTCGCAGCCCGCCGGATCGGTCTCCGTCGTCTCCAAGGGCGCCGACCCCAGCGGCAACGGCGACTCCACCCAGGCCTTCCGGGACGCCATCTCCGCGGCCCAGGGCGGAACGGTGTGGATCCCGCCGGGCGACTACAAGCTGACGTCCTCCCTGAGCGGCGTACAGAACGTGACCCTCCTGGGCGCCGGCAACTGGTACTCGGTCGTGCACACCTCCCGGTTCATCGACCAGTCCAGCTCCGCCGGAAACGTCCACATCAACAACTTCGCGGTCATCGGCGAGGTCACCGAACGCGTCGACTCCAACCCGGACAACTTCGTCAACGGCGCGCTCGGGCCGAACAGTTCGGTGTCCGGCATGTGGATCCAGCACCTCAAGTGCGGGTTCTGGCTGATGGGCGACAACGACAACCTCGTCGTCGAGAACAACCGCATCCTCGACACCACCGCCGACGGCCTCAACCTCAACGGCACCGCCCACGGCGTCCAGGTCCGCAACAACTTCCTGCGGAACCAGGGCGACGACTCTCTCGCCATGTGGTCGCTGTACTCGCCCGACACCGACTCCAGCTTCACCGGCAACACCATCTCCCAGCCGAACCTGGCCAACGGCATCGCCGTCTACGGCGGTACCGACATCACGGTGCGGAACAACCTGATCTCCGACACCAACGCCCTCGGCAGCGGAATCGCCATCTCCAACCAGAAGTTCGCCGACCCGTTCTCCCCGCTGTCCGGCACGATCACCGTCGACGGCAACACGCTGGTGCGCACCGGTGCGATGAACCCCAACTGGAACCACCCGATGGGCGCGCTGCGCGTCGACTCCTACGACAGCGCGATCAACGCCACTGTCGACATCACCAACACCACGATCATCAACAGCCCTTACAGCGCCTTCGAGTTCGTCTCCGGCGGCGGGCAGGGGTACCCGGTCCGGAACGTCAACGTGACCGGCGCGACCGTGCAGAACACCGGCACGGTGGTGGTCCAGGCCGAGGCGCAGGGCGCCGCCGCCTTCCGTGACGTCACCGCCACCGGCGTCGGCGCGGCAGGCATCTACAACTGCCCCTACCCGGCCAACTCCGGCTCCTTCGCGCTCACCGACGCCGGCGGCAACTCCGGGTGGTCCGGCACCTGGGCGGACTGCTCCACCTGGCCGGCGCCGGGACAGGGCAACCCCGACCCGGACCCGAACCGCAACCTCGCGGGGGGCCGCCCGGCGACCGCCACCGGCTCACAGGACGTCTACACGCCCGGCAAGGCCGTCGACGGCGACGCGAACAGCTACTGGGAGTCCACCAACAACGCCTTCCCGCAGTCCCTGACCATCGACCTCGGCTCCGCCTACGCGGCCCGCCGGCTGGTGCTGAAGCTGCCCCCGTCCTCGGCCTGGGCCGCCCGCACCCAGACCATCACCGTGCTGGGCAGCACCGACGGGTCGAACTACTCGACCGTGGTGGGCTCCACGGGGTACCGCTTCGACCCGGCCACCGGCAACACCGTCACCGTGCCCCTGCCCAGCTCCACCAGCCTGCGCTATCTGCGGCTGACCGTCACCGCCAACGACGGCTGGCCGGCAGGCCAGTTCAGCGAGGTGGAGGCGTATCTGACGCCGTGACCGTGTCCGCCCTGCGGGGCACCCCGCGCTTGGCCGCCTGGATCTGCTCGTACACATGGGTCCGCAGCTCGGCGAAGCGCGGGGCGACCCGCGTGTGCAACTGGTCGCGCTCGTCCGGCAGATCCACCGTCAGCTGATCCTGGACGACGGTCGGGGAGGCGGACAGGACGATCACCCGCCGGCCCAGGTAGACCGCCTCGTCGATGTCGTGCGTGACGAACAGGATGGTGATACCGCGCTCCCGCCACAGGCCCCGGACCAGATCCTCCAGATCGGCCCGGGTCTGGGCGTCGACGGCGGCGAACGGCTCGTCCATCAGCAGCACGTGCGGCTCGTAGGCGAGGGCGCGCGCGATCGCCACCCGCTGCTGCATACCGCCGGAGAGCTGCCACGGGTAGGCGCCGGCCGCGTCCGCGAGACCGACCGAGCCGAGCGCGTCGGCGACCAGCTCCCTGCGCCGCCCGCGCGGCAGGCGTTTCTGCTTCAGCGGGAGTTCGACGTTCTCGGCGACCCGCATCCAGGGGAACAGGCTGCGGCCGTACTCCTGGAAGACGAACGCCATCCCGGGCGGCGGCCCGGTCACCTTCCGGCCCTCCAGGAGGACTTCACCGCCGGTCGGGGCGAGCAGCCCGCCCATGCACTTCAGCAGGGTGGTCTTGCCACAGCCCGACGGGCCGACCAGGCAGACCAGATCGCCCGCCGCCACGGTGAAGGTGAGGTCCCGCACCGCCTCGATACGGCGTCCGGATCCGTCGTAGACCTTCTTCAGGCCGCGTACGTCGAGCATGGACCGCCCCTTCGCGAGGTTCATTCAGGACCGCCGGGTCGTCGCGCGCAGCCCGTGGTACCAGCCGAGCACCCGCCGCTCGACCACCTGGAAGACCACCGACAGCGCGAAGCCGAGCAGGCCCAGCAGCAGGATCCCGGTCCACATGTCGGGGATCGCGAACTCACGCTGGAACTGCACGATGGTGAAACCGAGCCCGTTGCTGGCCGCGAACATCTCGCTGATGACCATCAGGACGATCCCGATCGACAGCGCCTGCCGCAGGCCCGCGAAGATCTGCGGACTCGCCGAACGCAGTACCAGCGTACGCAGCCGGGCCGCGCCCGTGATGCCGTAGGAGCGGGCCGTCTCCGCCATCACCGGGTCGACCGCCCGGACGCCCTCGACCGTGTTGAGCAGGATCGGCCAGACGCAGCCGCTGGCGATCACCGCGATCTTCATGCCGTCGCCGATGCCCGCGAACAGCATGATGACCGGGACCAGGACGGGCGGCGGCACCGCCCGCAGGAACTCGAGCACCGGTTCGCACACCGCCCGCACCCGCCGGTGGGAGCCGATGACCGTGCCCAGGGCCACGCCCGCCACGGCCGCCGCCGCGTATCCGGCGAGCAGCCGCAGCACACTGCGCAGCAGGTCGTCGCGGAGTCGCCGGCCGGTCCACACGTCCGGGAAGGTCTTCAGGATGGTATGCAGCGGCGGCCAGTACACGTTGGTGCTGCCGTCGGAGGCCAGCCACCACAGTGCGACCAGGACGGCGGGCAGGACGAGGACGTACCCGGCTTTCAGCAGGACGTTCCTCACACCGCCACCTCCCCGCGCACCGACTGGTGCCAGGCCAGCGCCCGCCGCTCCACCGACCGGGCGCCCACGTTGACGACCAGCCCCAGCAGACCGGTCACCACGATCAGGGCGTACATGTCCGGCACCGCCTGCGAGGCCTGCGCCACCGCGATCCGCTGCCCCAGCCCCGGTGCCCCGATGACCAGTTCGGCGGTGACGGTGAGGATCAACGCGACCGCGGCGGCCAGCCGGACGCCGGTCATCACGTACGGCAGTGCGGTCGGCCAGAGCACATGGCGGACCCGGGCCCAGGTGCCGAGGCCGTACGACCGTGCCGTCTCCTCGGCGACCGGGTCGACGTCCTGGACGCCGTACACCACCTGGATCAGCACCTGCCAGAAGGAGGCGTAGACGACGAGGAGGAGGACCGAGCGGAGTCCGGTGCCGTAGAGGAGGACCGCGAGCGGGATCAGGGCGACCGAGGGGATCGGGCGGAGGAACTCGACCGTGGAGGCGGTGGCCTGGCGCAGGTGCGGGACGATCGAGACGGCGACCCCGGCCACGATGCCGGCGACGGCCGCGACGGCCAGGCCCACCGCCCAGCCGGTGAGGGTGTCGCCGAGTGCCGACCAGAAGGCGCCGTCGGCGAGTTCGGCGCCGAGGGCGCGGGCGATCCTGCTGGTCGGCGGGAAGTAGTCCGCCTTGACCAGGCCGAGCCGCGGCACCGCCTCGCCGAGGGCGAGGAAGGCCGTGAGTCCGGCCGCACCGAGTGCGGTGTCCAGTCCCTTCACGTCTTTCACGGCAGCAGCTTGTCCAGGTCGGGCGCCGTCTTGAAGAGGCCGTCCTGTTCGCTGAGCTTCTCCAGCGTCCCGATCGAGGAACGGTTCGGTTCGGCAGGCCACTTGGGGAGGGTCACCTGGGCCAGGACGTCCGCCGGGGTCTTGGTGTACGTGGTGACGATCTGCCGGACCTGGTCCGGATGCGCGTCGGCGTAGGACAGCGACTCCGCGACGGCCTCCTGGAACCTCTTCACGACGGCCGGGTTCTTCTGCGCGTACGACGTCGACGTGAAGTACATGGCCACGGTGAGGTTCCGCGCCACGTCGACCAGGGGTGCGGCGATCTCGGTGGCACCCTGGAGCTTCATCGTGGCAAGGGCCGGTTCGACGGCCATCGCCGCGTCGATCTGGCCCTTGTCGAGCGCGGCCGGCATCTGGTCGAAGGCCAGCTCGACGAAGCTCACCTTGTCCGGGTCGCCGCCCGCCTTGCGCACGGACTCGCGTACGGCGGTCTCGTTGATGTTCTTCAGCGTGTTGACGGCGACCTTCTTGCCCGCCAGCTGCCTCGCCGACGTGATGCCGCTGCCCTTCTTCACGACCAGCCCGCCGAAGTCCCTGCCCGCCACGCCCGTTGACGCCACGCCGTTGGCGATCGCCTTGACCGGTACGCCGTTGGACTGCGCGATCATCAGCGAGGTCACGTTGGAGAAGCCGAACTGGAACTGACCGCTCGTCACACCCGGCACGATGGCCGCGCCGCCCTGGGCGAGCGTCGTCGACAGCTTCAGGCCGCGCTTGCCGAAGAAGCCCTCCTTCTGGCCGAGATAGAGGGGGGCCACGTCGACGATGGGGATGATCCCCACCTTGACGGTGGTGGTGCCGCCCGACGAGGGGGAGGTGGACGACGAGCCCCCGGAGGAGCCGCAGGCCGCCGTGGCGAGCAGAAAGGTGCCGGTCGCGAGACCGGCGAGCAGACGACGCATGGCTCCTCCTGTGCAGACAACGGTGTTCCGACAGGCTGTGCGCAGTGCGCACGGTGGTGCTCGATCGGGGGTGCTCAGCGGGACGGTAGAACCGGCTGGAGGACCCGGTCAATGGGCTTGGCTGACAAAATTGTTGACAGTTATCGAACCGCGCTCTCACCGTGGTCCGGGTGTCGGCCATGCCGGACCGGGGAGGCGACGATGCCTGTGAACGCCCGCGCACCGCATTTCGTGAGGTCCTTCGAGCGCGGCCTGGTCGTCATCCGCGCCTTCGACGCCGAGCATCCGGCGCGCACGCTCAGCGAGGTGGCCCGCGCCTGCGACCTGACCCGCGCCGCCGCCCGCCGCCTGCTGCTCACCCTCGCCGACCTGGGATACGTGCGCGCGGACGGCCGCCTGTTCCGCCTCACCCCGCGCGTCCTGGAACTCGGCCACGCCTATCTCTCCGGGCTCGACCTGCCCCGCCTCGCCGTCCCGTATCTGGAGCAACTCGTGGCGCTGGCAGGGGAGTCGGCGGCGCTGTTCGTCCTGGACTCGGACGTGGCCGTGTGTGTCGCCCAGGTTCCGGCCCGGCGGGTCATGGCGGCGGCCGTCACGGTGGGGGCGCGCTTCCCGGCGCGCGGAACGGCGGTGGGCCGCGTGCTGCTGTCCCTCCGGACGGAAGCCGAACGCGCCGAGGCGTACGTGCTGCTCGACGGCGACCCGGAGGACGGCGTGACGACACTGGCCGCCCCGGTCCGGGACCGGAGCGGCCGAGCGGTGGCCGGGGTGAGCCTGGCGATGCACTCCGGCCGGACGTCCGCCGTGGCGGCCCGCCGCGATCTGCTGCCGCACCTGCTGACGGCGGTGGTGCGGATCGAGGCGGACCTGCGGATCACAGATCCAGTACCAGACGCGCCCCCCGGCAGCGCGACACACAGATGAGCATGGTCTCCCCGGCCGCCCGCTCCGCCTCGGTGAGCACCGAGTCCCGGTGGTCGGGGTCGCCTTCGAGGACATCCGTCTCGCACGTCCCACAGGTGCCCTCGGTGCAGGAGTAGAGCACCTCGACGCCCGCGGCCCGGACGGCGTCGAGCACGGAGACGCCGGGCACGACGGTGAGCGTACGACCGCTCCGCGCGAGCACGACCTCGAACTCCCGCTCCTCGCCGCCCTGCCGGGCCTTCGGCTGGAACCGCTCGACCCGCAGCACCCCGGCCGGGCAGCTCTCCTCCACCGCGTCCAGCAACGCCCCCGGACCACAGCAGTACACGAGCGTGCCGTCCGGGACGTCGTCGAGTACGGCGGCCAGGTCCAGCAGGCCGGTCTCGTCCTGCGGGGCGACGCTGACCCGGTCGTCCCCGTACCGCGCCAGCTCGCCCGTGAACGCCATGGACCGCCGGGTCCGGCCGCCGTACAGCAGCGTCCACTCGGCGCCCGCGGCCTCGGCGGCGGCGAGCATCGGCAGGATCGGGGTGATGCCGATGCCGCCCGCGACGAACCGGTAGCGCGGTGCGGATTCGAGCCGGAAGTGGTTGCGCGGTCCGCGCACCCGCACCTTGTCACCGACGCCCAACTGGTCGTGGACGTAGGCGGATCCGCCGCGCCCGTCCGGCTCCCTGAGCACCGCGATCCGCCAGCCGGAGCGGTCTCCGGGATCACCGCAGAGCGAGAACTGCCGCTCCAGTTCCGGTCCGAGCACGACGTCGACGTGCGCGCCGGGATCCCAGCCGGGCAGTTCCTCGCCCAGCGGATGCCGCAGGGTCAGGGCGACGACTCCCTCGGCCGCCGACACGCGCTCCGCGACGACGAGTTCGGCTTCGTACAGGCTCATGGGGTGCGCTCCGGGGGCTGGTGGCCTTCGGGGTGCCCGAGCATCCACTCCCACATCCCGACCGGGTCCTGGGCGGTGTGCTCGGCACCGCAGTGACAGGTGCCGTGCAGCACGTCGGTGCCCGGCAGCCAGTCGATGCGGTAGATCTCGCCGGTCTCGCGGGTCCTGCCGGTGTCGCCGGTCTCGCGGGTCCTGCCGGTCGACGTGGTCACAGGACCTTCTCCACGGGCTTGTCGCCCTCCTCGACCAGCCGGGCGAGGATACGGCGGGCGGCGAGCCCGCCGGTGTCGATGTTGATGCTCAGCTCCTGGTAACCGGCCCGCTCCGAACCCAGCGTCCGCTGGAGGAGGTTGAGGGCGTCCACGTCCTGCATCACCACCGTGTGGTTGTTGCCGCGCAGGAACTCGGTGACCTCGGCGTCGTCGGTCGCCCAGTCCCGGGAGACCATCCAGAAGTCGTACACCTTGCCGTCCGCGGACGGGGTGATCGCGTAGGTGATCTCGGTGTGGAAGCCGTTCGGGTCGCTGCCGTCGGCCTCGGGCAGCACACCGACCGGCGCGATCCGGCTGTGCAGCAGGTACAGGCACGGCGCGTGGTACTCGATGTCCTGCCAGCGCGTGATCCGGCCGTCGATCCCGGTCGAACGGGCGTAGAACGGCGGGCACTCGGCGTCGTCCATGTGCCGGCTGACCCGCACGATCCCGGCGCCCTCGTCGACCTCGGTGGTGATGGGCGTCTCGGCGACCTCGGGGGTGCCTATGTAGCCGCCGTGCAGGTAGGTCTCGTGGGAGAGGTCGAGGAGGTTGTCGACGAGGAGGCCGTAGTCGGCGTCGATGGGCTCCATGCCGCGCACGGTCACCCAGCCGGGGGAGTCGAGGTGGCGGGCGCGCGGGATGGTGTCCGGGTCGGCGAGCGCCGGGTCGCCGACCCACACCCACACCAGCGAGTCCTGCTCGGCCACCGGGTAGGAGGCGACCCGGGCGGTGCGCGGGATGCGCTTCTGCCCCGGCACGTACACGCAGGCGCCGGTCCGGTCGTAGGTGAACCCGTGGTACCCGCACACGATCCGGTCGCCGTCCAGTCCGCTCTCCGACAACGGGTAACGGCGGTGCACACAGCGGTCGCTGAGGGCCACGGGCGAGCCGTCCTCCTCCGCCCGGTAGAACACGAGCGGTTCCCCGAGGATCGTCCGCCCGAGCAACTCGCGCCCGACCTCGTGACTGTAGGCGGCGACGTACCACTGGTTCCTGGCAAAAGCGGTGATGTGCGGCATGAGAGGGGTCCCGTCATCCTCGACGTCGTGTCGGGAACACCATGACGATGTCGCCTCCACCCCGGCAATAGGACTTCCGTCGGACGGAAACTCCCTGGTCAGCCGTTTGCTGCCTGCCACGTGGTATTCAGTTCGCTTCACCTCTCCGGTCGGAACCGGGAGAGGTGCACTTTCTGGTCCTCCACTCGCGGGGTCGAATCGGGGTCGAATCGAGCACTTCGACCGTTCCAGGGTCGATGGTCGATACGCCCTGTTGCCGCGATGGTCAGCCTCGCTTCTTCGCTGAGCCTTTCACATCAAGGCCACCGCGAGGCGGCTCCTGGCCGAGCACGGAGTTCCCTCAGCGCTGTCCTACCTCGCTGAAGACCCCGACCAAGCCGTGAAGATCGCCGACCGGCTGGGCTACCCCGTCGTCATCAAGCCTCGGGGCCACGCGGGAAGTACAGGCGTCGTACATACCGGGCCCCGAAATCAGCGTCGAGGCCGTCGTCCTCGACAACCCCGAACACGTCCGGATCGCCGCCGTCACCCGCAAGTCCCTGGGCCCCGAACCACAGTTCCAGGAAACAGCACACAGCGTCGACGGAGCCGACCCCCTGCTCACCGACCCCGTCCTCGCCTTCGTCGTCACCGCCGCCGTACGCGCTCTGGGAGTCACCCGGGCCGTCCTGCACATCGAACTCCGGCTCAGCCCCGGCGGCCCTCGCATCATCGAGGTCAACGGACGCCCCGCCGGCGACCTCATCCCTCTCCTCGTCGAAGAGGCCACCGGCATCAACCTCCCCAAGGCCCTCGCCACCCTCGCCGCAGGCGGCACACCCGATCTGACCCCCAGCCGCGCTGACGCTGCCGCGATCGAGTTCCTCTGCCCCGAACACACCGGCCGCATCGAACACCTCGCCCTGCGCGGAACCCTGCGCCAACGGGTCTGGCTGGAACGGTTCGTGTGGACTCGCGCTACCGGCACCCACGTCTCCGCACCGCCCCGCGCCAGCATCGGTGATCGCATCGCGCATTGGATCGTCACCGGCCCCACCGCCGAAGCCTGCACCCGCCGCCGGGCCCTGGTCACCGATCACCTCTCGGTACACATCTCCTGCCCCGCCCACACCACGACCTGCACCACGTGACATCCTCTTCTGCCATCCCGGACAGCGGGCCTGCCATGACGGGGACCCCCGCTGCCGCCGTCATCGCCCCCCAGACCGGCTCCCGGCACGTCCACGCCCTCCACGAACGCGACCACACCGCCATCGCAGTCATCCCGGTCACCGCCACAACGCCGTCCTCCTACCGCGGCGTTGCGGCCGGCGACGGCTACGCCCACGTCATCACGTACGACGGCGCCCTGCGCCGCACACTCAAGAGACTCAGGGCGGCCGAAGTAGGGACAGTCCTGGCGGCCACAGCAGCGACCAGTTCGCCCAGGCCTGGCCACGGATCCAAGACGCCGCACACCTTCACACCGGCACGACAGTCCTCGTCATACACATCCTGGTATGAAAAACAAACCGAAGCGGGATTCCTTGGCAGTCGCGCTCGACGCGGGGTGACGGCCCAAAGCCCTGCCGCCCGCCGTGGGCCGGAAGCGCATCCGTGCGCTGTCCGGGGGATGTAACCGTGGGGCGTCCGCAGTTCATCGCAGCCTGGCCATACGCCTGACGAAGAGCGGTCATAAGCCCCGCCTTTGGGCGTTGCACACGTGCTGACCTGCGCACGGGCGGCGCTGCGCCCGCCGCGGGGGCCAGGAGTTCACGGGCGGGTCCCGCAGCTTATAGGGGGCCTCGGATCCTCCTATGGCCGAGACGGAATCACCGGAAAGGCCGGGCGCTTCCCACTCCCGTCACCTCACGGACGAGGAGACGGGACAACGGACGTGGCACACCCGTACGTCCGATTTGCCCTTAAAATCCGATGCGTAAGGATGGCCCTCATGGGTTCTCTTGATCTGGCCGGACGCGTGGCCCTCGTGACCGGAGCGACCAGCGGTATCGGCGCTGCCACCGCGGCGCTACTCGCCGAGCGAGGCGCTCACGTGCTGGTCGCGGGACGTGATGTGTCCCGCGGCGAGGGCATGGTCGCCGCCATCCGCGAGCGGGGCGGCAAGGTCGACTTCGTCGCGGCCGATCTGCGCGAGGCGGAGTCGGTACGGCGCCTGGCGCGGGAAGCCGCCCGCCTGGGCGGCGGCGGGGTGGACATCCTTGTCAACAACGCCGGTGTCTTCCCGTTCGGTCCGACGGAGCAGGCGTCGCCCAGCGACGTGGACGCCGTCTACGACCTGAACGTGAAGGCGCCGTTCTACCTGGTGGCGGAGCTTGCACCGGCGATGGCCGAGCGCGGCCGCGGCGCGATCGTGAACGTCAGCACCATGGTCGCCGAGTACGGCGTCGCGGGGATGGCGCTGTACGGCTCCAGCAAGGCGGCGCTGAACCTGCTGACCAAGGCCTGGGCAGCCGAGTTCGGCCCACGCGGCGTGCGGGTCAACGCCGTGGAGCCCGGCCCGACCCGCACGGAGGGTACTGCCGGCATGGGTGACGGTCTCGACACCCTCGCCGCCCAGGCGCCCGCAGGGCGGCCTGCCGCACCGGAGGAGATCGCCGAGGCGATCGCGTACCTGGCCAGCGACGCGGCGGGCTTCGTCCACGGAGCGGTCCTGCCCGTCGACGGCGGCCGTACGGCCGTCTGACGCGCACCGACCGCCCCACGGGGGTGCCGGCCTCTACTGGCCGGCGCCCCCGTGGCGCACATCGTGCTCAGCTCGGGACTCAGTCGCCCGCGGACCGGTCGAGCGCGGCGACGAACCGGCCGAGGTCACGGCGGCGCGAGTCGGCCGGCCACACCGCCCAGGTGCGCCGCACCAGAGGATGCCCGACCAGCGGCGACCAGGTCACGCGGTCGGGCAGCGGCTGCTGCCAACCGGGCGGAGCCAGCGCGAAGGCCCGTCCGGACGTAACCGCTGCCAGCTTCACGTCGGCGATCAGCGCCTGTCCTTCAGGGACGTCCGGGCCGAGGTCGAGGCCGTGGCCGCGCAGGATCGCGGTGAGCTCGTCGTACCAGACGGGGCTGCCGGAGCGCGGGAATCCGACCCACTGCAGTCCGACGAGCGCGTCGAGCGCGATGCCGTCGGGTCCGGCGAGTTCGTCGGCCCGCTCCGCGGCCAGCAATACCCCCAGCCTCTCCCGCACCGCGAGCAGCGCGTCGAATTCCGGACCCGAGGGCCGCTCCCGCAGAAGGCCGACATCGAGCTCACCGGATCGCAGTGCCGCCAGCTGCTCCGCCGTGGACAGATGCCGGGCCTGCACCCGCGTGTCCGGATGCGCCTCGGCCAGCTCGGCCAGGGCCGGATCGAGCAGCCCGGAGGGCAGCTCCAGCGGGATCCCGATCCGCAGCGCCCCGCCACCCGGGCCGGTGTACCGGGCCATCGCCTGCAGGGCCTGATCATGCCGGGCCAGCACCGCACGCGCCTCCCCCAGCAGGGCCGTCCCCGCCTCGGTGGCCCGCACCCCGGCGCTGCCGCGCACCAACAGCTTCACCCCCAGCTGCCGCTCAAGTCCGCCGACCGTCTGAGACAGGGCCGGCTGACTCACGTGCAGCCGCCGCGCCGCCGCCGACAACCCGCCCTCCTCCACCACCGCCACGAACGCGCGCAACTCCCGCAACTCCATTCCCCCATGCCGCCACGCCGTCTGCGGTATGTCACACCCCGCAAGCTCGGCGGGTTCATCGCCGGGCACCACAGTTGGCGTTCGATCCACCTTTGTGGATCTACGGCTTTTTCGCGTTCGTTTCTTCGCTCACGCCTTCGGCTGGACAGCCGTCCTCACGTTCCCTGCCTGTCGGGTCGCGGTGCGGCTACCCGCTCGATCAGCGGAGCCCGCAGAGACCCAGGTGGCAGAACCCGAACGCGAGCCGTAACACGCGATCCCCATACTGCCCCTCGTCCAGTTCACGCCGACGCCGGTCCTGCCGTCAGGAAGGAAGAGTCGTGAGGTCGCGCAGCAGCAGTCGCAGAGCCGTGTCCGGCGCACGCCGGACGAGCGCGCGTACGAGGGACCAGGTCACCCGCTCCCGGCCGGGTCCGAAGACCACCTGGGCGCCGAGGTAGGTCCGGCGGTCGGGCCAGGGCAGCGGTCCCACGGCGCACTGCAGGACGAGTCGTTCGACGGTCTCCGGATGGCGTGCGGCCATCGCGACCGCGGTGGCGCCTCCGCCGGAGACGCCGACCACCGCCGTGACCCGCGTGATACCGAGACGCCCGCACAGCGCCGCCGCGACGTCGGCGAAGCCGGCCGCCGACCGGCCGGTGGAGAGGGGGTGCGGCGGGAGTCCCCGCGCGACGGCTGGCCCGAGTGCCGTAGCCGCGTGACGCTTCCCCAACGGGGCACAGAACGAATGTCAGGAGCCGACCGTGCGGGCACGAGACCTGGCAGTGGAGTACGAGACCGTCGACACCGACGCCATGGCGGCGGCACGGCTGAGGGCCCAACACAGGTTGCCCGCTCTGCTGGTGCTCGACGAGAAGGGTGCGCCGAAGGCGATCCTGCCGGCATCTCAGATGATCAAGGTCGTCGTGCCGGCCTACGTGATCGACGATCCGACGCCGGCAGCGGTCGTCGACGAACGCCACGCCGACAAGTTGTGCAAGGCTCTGGTGGGCAGCACGGTCCGCGACTGCCTGTCCAAGAGCCTCCCCGCGCCTCCGGTGGCCGAGCCGGACGCGACCGCGCTGGAGGTCGCCGCGCTGATGGCGCAGGTCCGCAGCCCTCTGGTGGCGGTGGTGGACAAGGACACCTGTGGACCGTCGGCCGCCCAGTGTGGAAGCGGTCCACCTGACCACCTGACCCGGGCACGCCCGAGACGCGGCCGCGGGGGCGTCTGCCGGGACGGCTCCCGAAGTTGCCGCGCCACCCGGCGGGATGACGAGGGCCCCTGCGCGCCGACCTGGACGCCCTGCGCGCCGCCCCCGAGGGGCCGGCAGCGACCCGGCTCTTCCGCGAAGCCGGCGGCGGACCCGCTCTCGCGCTGTTCGACGTCAGGGCCCACCGCATCACACCGGCCGGACCGAGCCGGTCAGCGAGCCGCTGACGCACGGCGTACGAGGCCGACTGCCGGTCCGATCGCGAGCAGTACGGCGAGTGCCGCGTACCCGTGGGTGAGGGTGGTGAGTGTGGCGACCGCCGCGACGAGCAACGGGCCGCCCGCGTCGCCGAGTTCGCGGCCCAGCTCGGCGGCGCCCATCGTCTGGCCGAGCCGTCCGGCGGGGGTGGAGGCGGCGAGCGCGGCGAAGCCGAGCGGGGTGATCAGGCCGGTGCCGACGCCGATCAGGGCCGCGCCGGACAGCACGCCGGGCAGGCCCGGCAGCATCGCACAGCCCAGGCCGGCGGCGGTGAGCAGCAGGCCCGCGGTGATGCATCCGTGCGTGGTAAGGCGCCCGGCGTCCAGGGCACGCCCGGCGCGTGGCTGTACGACGGCGGCGCAGGCCGCCAGCACCGACACCGCGGCGCCGGTGGCGACCGTGCCCAGCCCCGGCCGCCCGGCCCGAGACGGGCAGAAAGCCCACGCCGACCGAGAGAGCTGCGGTCGCCGCGGCCAGCGCCGCGGTCGGACGAAGGAAGGCGGGGTGGGCCAGCCGCCGGGCCAGGTCGAGGACCGTCTGCCGGACCTTGGGCAGCGGCGGTACGACGGGTACGGCGAGGACGGCCCAGCCGGCAACCGCCACGCCGAGCACCGCCAGCACGGTGAACAGCAGCCGCAGGCCCCCGGCCCACACCACCACTCCGCCGAGGAGCGGGCCGAGGGTGTAACCGATGGATTTGTAGAAGCCGTAGGACCCGAAGGCCCGGCCGTGTTTGGCGGCCGGGTTGAGGCGGGCGACCAGCGCGGAGGCGGACGGGGAGAAGGCGGAGGCCGCGGCGCCCTGGCCGAGGCGGGCGGCCCACAGCCAGCCGGGGCTGTCCGCCAGCGCGTACACGGCGGAGGCGGCGGCGAAGGCGACGAGCCCGCCCAGCAGCACCGGGCGGGCGCCGATGCGGTCGGCGAGCGTGCCGAAGACCGGCTTGAGCAGCACCTCGGCGCCGTCGTACAGGGCGAGGAGACCACCGAGCACCATCAGTGACGTGACCGCGTCGTCGGAGAAACCGCCGAGGTTGGCGGCGATGCCGTGGGCGCCGAAGGCTGTGGTGAACCCGGCGGCCTACAGCGGCCACATCTGCCGGGCGGGCGCGACCTGGACCGGTATGACCCGGCTCATCCGCTCTGCCCCGGTGTCTCGTGGAGCGCGGCGAAGACACGCTCGGCGTAGTCCTCGCAGGCGACCGTGCACTGCCTCAGTCGTTCGCCTGCCTCGGCCGCCTCCGGGGTGCCGAACACGTCCCGAGCGGTCAGGTCGCGATGCCAGCGCCGCAGCCGCTCCAGTGACTGTTCCTCTTCTTCCAGTTCGGCCAGGGTGAACTTGGCGATGCGGATCTCCTTGGCCAGCTCGTCCTCGAACTTGCCGCAGTCGGCCAGGAACTCCGCCCAGTCCTCCTTGCGGGCTGCGGTGAACAACGCCTGGAGGTGCGCGGAGTCGGCGGGCGTACGGCCCGCCGCGTCGAGCGTCACGACCTCCCCGTCAGCCCGTCCGGCCAGTTCCGCCGCACGTGCCAGGCCGTCGGCGAACACCGGCACATCGGGGACGGCCCAGACGCCCTGGCCCAGGGAGAGCGCGCCGATCCGGCGCAACTCGCGCCAGACGGCGACCCGGTGACGGGAAGGACCGGCGGGCAACCGCACCAGCAGTACCACCCACCGCGCAGCACCATTCGTAGTCACATTTTGGAATGTATCACTCGTTACATCGATGCAGGTGCGGTCAGGCGTTGAGTGCCCCCGTGGCCAGGAGGCCCAGCAGCCCCAACCCGATGACGATCCGGTAGATCACGAAGGCGTTGAAGGAGTGCTTGGCCACGAACTTCAGCAGCCAGGCGATGGAGGCGTACGCGACCACGAAGGAGACGGCCGTGCCGACGGCCAGCGGTGCGGCGCCCACCCCCGCGCCGACGGCGTCCTTCAGCTCGTAGATGCCGGCGCCGGTCAGGGCGGGGATGCCGAGGAAGAAGGAGAGACGGGTGGCGGCGACGCGGTCGAGGTCGAGGATGAGCGCGGTGGACATGGTGGCGCCGGAGCGGGAGAAACCCGGGAAGAGCAGGGCGAGAATCTGCGAGCAGCCGACCAGCATCGCGTCCTTGAGCGTCACGTCGTCCTCGCCGCGCTTGTGCCGGCCCATCTGGTCCGCCGCCCACATCACGCCGGAGCCGACGATCAGCGAACCGGCCACCACCCACAGGGAGCCGAGCGGGCCCTCGACAAGCTTCTTCGCGGCCAGGCCGACTATCACGATCGGGATGGTGGCGTAGATGACCCACCAGGCGAACTTGTAGTCGTGGTGGTAGCGCTCCTCGCGGTTGCGGATGCCGCGCCCCCAGGCGGAGACGATGCGGGTGATGTCCTTGAAGAAGTAGACGAGCACGGCGGCGATGGCGCCGACCTGGATGACGGCGGTGAAACCGACCACCGAGGTGTCGTCGACGGGGATGTTCATCAGCCCCTCGGTGATCTTCAGGTGGCCGGTGGAGGAGACGGGCAGGAACTCGGTCACCCCCTCGACGACTCCGAGGACGGCGGCCTGGCCGATGCTGATGGCGCTCATGTGGGACCCATCTGTGTGGCACACTCGGGACACGGATACTTTTACACGGGAGTAAAACCCCTACACGGGTGTAGAAGATAGAGGGCGATGCGGGAGAACGACAAACCCATGGCAGCGGACACACAGGGGCGGGGCCCGAAACGAGCGAACGGCGCCCGGGAGACCCAGCTCCTCGACCTCCTCCAGCGGGCCGGCACGGCGCTGACCCCGGGCGAGGTGACCGAACGCCTCGGCAACGAGCTGACGTACAGCAGCGTGGTGACGATCCTGACCCGCATGCACACCAAGGGGCTGCTCACCCGCACCCAGCGCGGGCGGGCCTTCGCCTACGCCCCCGTCACCGACGACGCAGGCTTCGCCGCCCGCCGTATGCGCACCGTCCTGGAGGAACGCCCCGACCGCGAGGCCGTGCTCGCCCGCTTCGCCGACGGCCTGTCCGACACGGACGCCGACCTGCTACGCCAACTGCTCGACCCCGAGCAGGAATCCGACCGGTAGGAGGCGACACACGGATGCGGATCGCCGTCTATCTGCCGCTGCTGCTCTCGCTCATCGCCCCGCTCGGCGCCCGACCGCTGTCCGAGCGGTGCGAACCCCGCCTGGCCACCTGGCTGCTCACCGCCACGGCGCTCGTCCTGGGCACGGCGAGCACGGTTTCCCTGGGCCTGCTGGCCATCACCGGTCTGATCCGCATCCCGCAGCTGGCCGGCCTCGGCCACTGGTCGGCGCACACCGCGCAGCACGACGACCCCGCCCAGCTCTCCGTCGCCCTGATCGCCGGCCTGCTCCTGGGCGGCGCTGTGCTCACCGCTGCGCGCATGCTCTGGCGCCGAGCCCGAACGCTGGCCGCCGCCGCACTGGACGCCGCGTGCATGCCCGCCCGCGACGGCACGGTCATCGTCGACGACGAAGCGCCCGACGCCTACGCGCTGCCCGGACTGCCCGGCCGCGTCGTCGTCTCCACCGGCATGATCCACACCCTGGACGAGGCCGAGCACGGCATCCTGCTCGCCCACGAACGCGCTCACCTCGCCGCCCACCACTACGCGTTCGTAGCCGTGGCCCAGCTCGGCGCCTCCGCCAACCCGCTGCTGCGACCGTTCGCCACCGCCGTCACCTACACCATCGAACGCTGGGCCGACGAGAACGCCGCCACCACGACCGGCGACCGCCGCCGCGTGGCCCACACCGTCGGCAAGGCCGCCCTCGCCACCCGCCGCGCCCCGGCCCGCGCCGCAGACGCCGCCCTCGGCATCCTCGGCATCCGCAGCCGCCGCAGTCCGCTTGCCGGCGCGGGCCCGGTACCCCGCCGCGTCGCCGCGCTCCTCGCCCCGCCCCTGGGACACCACCCCGCCCTCACGGCCGCGACCGCAACCGTCCTCACGGCCACGCTGCTCGCGACCGCCGAAGCCGCCCACGACCTCCACCTCCTCCTGCAGAAGGTCGGCGCCTGGTAGCAGCTGGAGAGAGGCTGGCGTGAGCGTCAGCCCACCGGCCGGCCGGCCATCGCCGCGGCCACCCCCAGCACGCCAGCTCCCAGCAGTGCGCTGACCACTCCCCGGCGCACGGCCAACAGCCAGACGGCTGCCGCGGCGAGTACCGCGAACTGCCAGACATGCACCAAGGCCAGGGCCAGCGGGATCGCGGATCCGGCAATCGCACCGGTCACCGCAGGCCCGGCGCCGGTCAAGAACGCCTGCACCCGCGCATTGGCCCGCAACCGGTCGAACCGCGCTCCCCCGAAGATCACGAACAGGAACGAAGGGGCGAACGCGACCGCGGCGGCGAGCAGCCCGCCACCCACCCCGGCGGCGGCATAACCGACCACCGCGACCGTCTGCACCACCGGACCGGGCGTGATCTGGCCCAAAGCGACGGCGTTGAGGAAGTGCCCGTCGCTCATCCAGTGATAGTGGCCGACCGCGTCGGCCTGCATGAGCTGGATGATCACGAACCCGCCTCCATAGGACAGCGCGCCGACCTTGAGCGCCACCCACGCCAGCGCCAGCAGACCCCCGCCCGCCACGGGCGCGGCAGCCGGCAGCGGCCAAGACGCGGTCCGCCTGACCGGGCGGTCCGAGGCGCCCGCCCGCGCCGCGACCTCCACCGGACCGGCGGCGATCAGGACTGTGCGACCGTCTGCCGACGTACTCATCCCTTCTGCTCCCGCTTGCCCATCACCGTCGCGATGCAGGAGTAGGCCAGTCCGAGCAGCAGGCCGAAGACGAGATGCCCGCCGAGGCTGGAACGGGTGACGGGGTTCCAGTCGAAGACGGGCATGTGCAAATTGGCCGGCATGATCCACATGGCACCGAGGACCCACCAGACCACGCCGTAGACCAGGCCGAGTACGGCACCCGGCACCATTTTCTGCGCCAGGTGGCCGAAGAGTACGCCGAAGGCGAGTCCGGCGGTGAGCGAGATGGCGAGGTGGATGAACCAGCCCGCGACTGCGTTGTCGGAGCCGAGCAGACCGGCCACCATCTTGATCATCGGAGTGTTCATCATCGGCTTGGACACCGACATCCAGATGCCGAAGCCGATGCCGCCCACCAGACCGGCCGCACCGCCCCAGACCGCGTGCGCCGGTATGACCGCCGTCCTGGGGGAAACCTGCATCGTCGTCGCCATGGTGCCTCTCCTTACGTCCGTTCAACGGATGCCGCTGCGGTTACGACGCTATGAGCGGCACCCCTACGGGAATGTGACCGCGATTACATTTCCCGCTTCTAGCCGGTGGGCGTGCGTCGGCTCCCGCTCTGTAAGCGCGATCACAGAAGGCGGCCCCAGGCCGGGGCTAGCGTCCAGGTCACGACCTGCGCAGGCACGCTTCAACGGCTCCAGGAGGAAGAGACCCGCCATGACGCCACAGACGTTCCCCTCCCACCTCCGTACCCGTTCCGTCACCCACCGCTCCTCCTCATGACCTGCGACGAGTACGACCTGCGGGCCTCAGCCGCGGAAGCATCCACTGCCGACGCGCCGCCGGACGACACCTGCGCGGATGACAGTGGAGCCCGTTACTGTCTGACCGAGAGCGCCGGCGCGCTGGCCCAGCCCCCATGGGGCGCGGCACCGCCGCCCTGGGCTCCCGGACGGCGTGAGGAGACTGCCAGGATGATCTCCACCGGCACGAGCGACGACAGGACCTGGTGCCTGTCCGAGGTGGACATCTTCCGCGACCTGAGCGAGCGGGAGATGGACGCCATCGCCGCCGCAGCCCCCATGAAGTCCTACTCCGCCGGGGAGATGCTCTACACCCCCCAGCAGCCGTGCGAGGTGCTGTTCATCCTCAAACGCGGCAGGGTGCGGATCTTCCGTGTCTCCGCCGACGGCCGCGCGCTGACCTGCGCGATCCTCAGCCCCGGCACGATCTTCGGGGAGATGCTGCTGCTCGGACAGCGGATGTACGGCAACTACGCCGAGGCCCTCGACGACGTCACCGTGTGCGTCATGCACCGGGCCGAGGTCAACCGGTTCCTGCTCTCGGACGCCCGCATCGCCACCCGGATCACCGAGATCCTCGGCCAACGCCTTGTCGACCTCGAACAGCGACTGTCCGACAGCGTCTTCAAGTCCGTCCCCCAGCGCGTCGCCACGACGTTGCTCACCCTGAAGTCCGAGCAGGAAGGTTCAGCCCTCCCGCTGCGGCCGGGCGCCAAGCACCCCCACGTGGCCCTCACCCACGAGCAGCTCGCCGCCCTGGTCGGCACGTCCCGGGAGACCGTCACCAAGGTGCTGCACCAGTTCGCCGACCAGGGGCTGATCCGCCTCGCCCGGGGCCGTATCACGGTGGCGAAGACGGAACAGCTGCGCGACGAAGCCGGCTGAGGGCCACAGCGCCTTGCGCCTCCTGCAGAAGGGCCGTACCTACACGGTGGATGAACAGCACTGGCGCCGTTACCTCGGCGCATTCCACGACGCCCGCCCCGGGATCACCGAACGGCTCTTCCGACTCGCTGATGCCTCCCCCTACGAGTGGCTCGCTACGGCGCTGCCCGCGCCGCAGCGCACGGTGGTGGACCTGGCCTGCGGTTCGGCTCCGATGCGGTCCCTGCTCCCGGACGCACGCTGGATCGGCATCGACGCCTCCGCCGGCGAACTCGCCGAGGCGGTTCGGCTCGGGCGTCGCCCGGTGGTGCGGGCGGACGCGACGGCTCTGCCCGTGCGCTCGGCCTGCGCCGATGCCGTGTGTGCCTCAATGTGCCTGCCCGTGCTCACCCCCCTGCCCCAGGTTCTGGACGAGATCCGGCGCGTGCTGCGCCCGGGCGGCACGCTCGTCGCGATGGTGCCCGCGCAGTCCGGGCTCTCGCTGCGGGGAGCCCTCGCCTGGGCCCGGGTGATGTACACGCTGCGGACACTGCGCCAGCCCTGGCCCAACCCCCGGGCCCGTGACGGCCTCGCGGCACTGCTGCGAGATGCCGGTTTCCACATCCGCTCCGATGAACGCCGCGTATTCACCCTTCACCTCGACACACCGGAGGCCGGAGCCCTACTCGTCGACGGCCTCTACCTCCCCCACCTCACTGAGCGTCGTGCCCGCACAGCCAGGAGGGATCTGGGCGACTGGGCACGATCCGGGCGGCGCCTGGAACTGCCGCTGCGCCGCATTGTCACCGCACCCGCACCAGGACTCGAAGGATGACCACAGCGGCGTCCACTTGAACACAGCGGACCGGGACGAGACTCGTCAGCCCAAGGTCGTCGCGGGCATGGGCGGCGAGCGCAGCAACATCAGCGCAGCACGGGCCAGCGCCATACCGGTCGCGAACTGGATCAGACCGGCTCCCTCCGCCACCTCAAGCCGCCACAGACGTCGCAGGTGGCCGAGAGCCGAGACGAGGGAAAGCGCCGCGAGGAGAACGCAGCCGTATCAGGACGTTCTTGGTGACCTCCTGAAGTGGTATCCGCTGAAGCAGGAACCACCTGTTCGACGGGTGCGCTCCGCCCATGCCGTCGCGATCTCTGCGGCAATGGAATGCCGACTCGGGAGCAGAGGGTTTCCGTCTTCGTGGAGGAACGGTTGCCGCACGCCCGGGCAGGGCGGGAGAAGGAGTTCGCTCGGTGCATGCTGCCCGAGACGGAGATGCTGCTCCGGGCGGCGATGACCCTGACCACACGGACGGGCCACGCCGAGGAACTGGTGCGGGACACCCTGCAGAACGCGTACCGGGCATTTGACCGATTCGACGGGCACGAGCCGCGGCCCTGGCTGCTGGTTCTCATGCACCATGCGCACGCCGACAACCGTCACGGCCGCGGCCAGGGGCCGGTGATTGGGACGGATCCCGGTCCCGGGCCGTCACCGACACTGGTTTCAGCACGTCCGGCGGAATCACTCGCGGTCGGGAAGACGTTTCACGACGAGGTGGACGTTGCCCTGGCGGCCCTGCCGGACAAGTACCGGCAGGTGGTCCATCTGGTGGATGTCGACGGCCTGTCCTATGTGGAGGCGGGCGAGTTGCTGGGGTTGAGCGAGGCGACGGTGACGACCCGGCTGCGCCGGGCGCGCAGGCGCATCCGCGTCCGGCTGGCGGCGGCCGGGCTGGTTCCGGGACGAGGTGAACGATGAGCATGTGGTCGAAGCGGAAGCAGCCGGCCGAGCGCAGGATGAACTGCATGCAGGTGGCCCGGGTCCTCCAGGCGTATCTGGACGGGGAGACCGACGAGGTCACTGCCCGCCGGGTGGCTGCGCATCTGGAGGACTGCCGACGCTGCGGACTACAGGCCGAGACCTACCAGGCGATCAAGAGCGCGCTCTCCCGCCGGGCAGAACCGGAGGCCGAGGCCATCGAGCGGCTGCGCGGATTCGCCGAGGGGCTACTGCGGCACGACATGGGCGGCGAGGAGAAGGAGCAGACGCCCGGGGCCTGACCGGAAGCGCACCTGGACGTCGGCAGGCTGCGTTGCCGGAACGCCCGCTGCTCGGGTCCTGTGGGTATACGGAGGATCCGACCCCACGGTGTCTTCAGACCCGTGTCACAGCGACTCGCCGCGGCGCTGCCCGCCCGAGTCGGTCACCTAGGTGTCACCTAGGTGCTGAGTGGTTTCCGCGGAACTGGAGCAGGTATCGCGCGGCCACGTCGCCATCACTGGCCCCGGCGGCCTTCGGGCGGCAGCCGGAGGCGCCGTACGCCGAGGGCAGACCCAGCGGGTGCGTCCTGGACTCCGGCGCGTGCGCGGCGGGACAGTGGCCCACAGCCGAGCTGCGGCAGGGCAGAGACGGATGGCGTCTGCGGCACGAAGCCGCTCACGGCAGGTACATCACCATGATCGGCGAGCCCGCATCTCGCAGCCCCCGCGCGCATCACCGGCCCAGCACAGGTCACCCTGCGTAAGGCCCGTCTGGTGTTCGGCCTCGAACTTCTCGATCCGCTCCAGGGTCTGCTGCTCGGCAGCGATGCTCCCCCAGAGGGGGACCCTCAGACGCAGTCCGTCTCGCGGGCGGCCAAGCAGCTCGGCAAGGTGCGAGCCCACCTCCGGCCCTGCGCCGTCAGCCCGGGCGGTGGTCAGCTCGCGGATCTCGGCCACGGTCAGACCGACGCCGCGCAGTTCGCCGATGAAGAACACGCGCCACAGGGCGTTGCCGCCGTAGAGCCGGTAGTTGGCCGGGCTGCGGCCCAGGCGTAGATGAGTCCGAGGTTGGTGTACTCGCGCAGCGTCTTGACCGGCACGCCGGTCAAGCGGGACAGCTCCCTGACGGTCATCCTCGTGTGGACGAGGTCCGCATGCATGAACGTCATAGCGTCTCTCGCCGTCTCTTCAGCCGGCGCAGCAGGACAGCTTGGCCACGTCGGCGGTGTAGGTCTGGGCGGCGAGTTTCAGGGCCTCGGTCATGGTCAGGTACGGCGCCCAGGTGTGGGCGAGCTGCTCGACGGTGAACCCGGCTGTGAGAGCGTAGGTGGCGGCGGTGATCAGGTCGCCGGCGCCGTCGGCGACGGCGTGCACGCCGAGCAGACGGCCGGTGCCCGCCTCGGCCACGATCTTGACCAAGCCGCGGGTGTCCCGACTGACCAGTGCGCGCGGCACGTACGCCAGATCCAGGGTGCGGCAGTCGCAGCGCAGCCCGGCCTCGATGGCCTGGGAGTCGGTCAGGCCGACCGCCGCGATGGCGGGGCTGGTGAAGGTGACCCGGGGCAGGGCGGTGTAGTCCAGGATGCGCCCCGTGTCCGCGAGGGCGTTGGCGGCGGCCAGGGTGCCCTGGGCTGCGGCCACGTACACGAACTGCGGGCCTCCGGTGACGTCACCCGCCGCCCAGATCCGCTCGTTGCTGGTGCGCTGATGGTCGTCGACGACCACCTCGCCACGTTGGCCGGTCTTGACCCCCACTGCGTCGAGGTTCAGTCCCGTCGTGACGGGGCGGCGGCCGGTGGCGATCAGCAGTTGCTCGGCGCGCAGCTCGGTGGGGGCACCGCCGCGGTCGGCGGTGAGGGTGTACCCGTGCCTGCCGCGCTGGACGGCGCTCAGGGCAGTGCCGGTGAGTACGGCGATGCCCTCACTGTCGAAGATGTCCTCGACAGCGGCGGAGACCTCGGGATCTTCGAACGGGGCGAGCCGGTCGAGGGCCTCGATCACGGTCACATGGGTGCCGAGGCGGGCGAAGAGCTGGGCCTGCTCCAGGCCGACGGCGTTGCCGCCCACGACCACCATCGACTGGGGCAGCGCGTCGAGTTCCATCGCGGTGGTGGAGGTCAGGTAGCCGGCCTGTTCCAGGCCGTCGGCGGGAGGGGCCGAGGGGGCGGAGCCGGTCGCGATCAGGTAGTGGGCCGCCTCGGTCCTGCGCGTGCCGCCGCCGTGCAGGGCGATGTCCAGCATGGGGTTCTCGGCGGTTCCGGCGAAGGCGGCGCTGCCGTGGACGATCTCCCAGCCGTAGTCGGCGGCGAGGCCGGCGTACTTCTCCGCCCGCAGCTGTCCGACCAGGGCGTCCTTGCCGCCGATCAGATCACCGAAGCCGACCGGGACGTCGGCCGGGGCCAGTCCGGGGAAGCGGCCGGCCGCTGCGGCGCCGTGTCGGGTCCCGGCGGCGGCCAGCAGAGCCTTGGAGGGCACGCAGCCGACGTTGACGCACGTGCCGCCGATGGTGCCGCGCTCGACCATCACCACGCGCTTGCCGCGGTTGGTGGCGGCGATGGCGGCGGAGAACGCCGCCGAGCCGGAACCGATGACCGCCAGGTCGAAACGGGATGCTGTCGTGGCCACAACTGCCTCCTTGTGCGGAGCCGGGAATCCGGACCGGCTGTTACGCGGCTTGCAGGTCTGTCGTGCGGACCGGATACGGCGTACGCGGTCATTGCGGCGGCCGCGCCAGTTGGCTCAAGCCCAGTCGGGGCCGACCGTTTCGTCGCAAGCCTCAGCCGGTCCTGCGGTGAGCAGGGTGGCGCCGAAAGCGCGCAGACGGGCCATGGCGGTCTCGTTCGGCAGCTCCTGGCGGGCCAGCGAGTTCTTGATCTCCTGGTAGACGGCCGTCTCCAGGCCGCAGCGGCGGCAGTCCTCCACATGGGCGGCCACCCGCTGCGCGGTGACCTCGCCGGCCTCACCGTCCAGGTAGGTCTGGAGCACCCGTGCCACCTGCATGCAGGTCATCCTGCGGTGTCCCGCCCCACCCCGTTGCCCGATCACATCCAGCTCCTCTTCGGCGCGAGTCCGGCCGCCGCCAGCTGGGTCCTTATCCGCTTGCGGGCGCGGTGCAGCCGGCTCATCACGGTGCCCTCGGGTACGTCCAGCACTTCTGCGGCCTCCGCGTAGCTGAGCCCGCCGATGTCCACGAGGCGTACGACCTGCTGGTGCTTGTCCGGCAGAGCGGCCAGCGCGGCGCCGACCACGTCGTCGAAGTGCTCGCCGACCACAACCTCCTCCGGTGAGGCCACCGTGTCGGCCGCGGACAGCCGGTCCAGGTCGGCGTCGGGGTCGTCGAGCAGGTGGGGCCTGCGGCGGCGGTGCCGGTTGATCTCGGCACGGCGCATGATGGTCAGCAGCCAGGCACGCGGATGCTCCCCGTCGAACCGGTCGATCGCCTTGTAGGCGCGCAGCAGGGTGTCCTGCACCAGGTCCTCGGCGTCGGCGGGCTGCGCGGTCAGCGTCATGGCCACCCGCAGCAGTACCCCGACCTCAGGCAGTACGAACTCCGCGAACGCCTTGTCCCGCACCTCCGGCGGCTTGGCCACTGTGTCTCCCACGGACTGGAAACCCTCCGGACCAACTGGAGCATTCCATGGAATGCCCCGCCTGTTCACGAGGGTTCCCGGGGTATGACGAATCTGGGTGCCGCCAGGGCGTGCCGGTGGTGGGCGGAGTGCCGCGAGAAGCTGCGCCACCTGCGGCTGCGCGGCGCGGTCGGGGCACACGCGGACGGGCAGCTCACCGGGGCGCGGCACACGCGGGTGGAGGCCCATGTGGCTCGCTGCTGGGCGTGCAGCGGCGAACTGCTCGTCCTGCGGCTCATGAAAGCATCGATACGCGGCTACCCGAACCGGGCACCCACCTCACTGGCCGAGTTCCGGATACGCCGCCTCGCCGAGCGCATCCCCGGCACGTCCACCCGTCCCGGGCGCTGAGCCGGCTGGGCGAGCCCCCAGGACGCAGGCTCCTACGGTGACCGCAGCGGCCGGCCAGTGATCCCGCTTCGCCATCAGGGCCGTCAACTCCGGAACATCGCGGCGATCCGGCCCAGCAGCGAGGACTTCGGCGAGGCGCCGCCGATGCCCTTGCGCACCCGGTGCACGCGTACGCCGTGGCAGAACGCGATGTGCCCGCGGATCCGCTCGGTATCGGGCAGCGGTTCGGCGCAGCACCAGGCCGCGTCCCGGTTCTCCCGGTCGTCCACGCGGAGAGTGAAGTAGCTCGCCTGCCCCTTCCACGGGCAGGTGCTCCTGGTGCTGCTGGGCACGAGGTGTTCCCAGCGCACGGAGTCGGGCGGGAAGCAGTGGTAGCCGTCGACGCTGAAGATGTCGCCGCTCTCGGCGATCACCTGGCCGTTCCACGTGGCCCGATAGAGCATGGTGAGCTTCCTTGCCGACTCGTGCGGGCACCAGGGGCCCTGACTCACACAGGGGAACCCTGCATCCGGCCCCGGCCTTCCACCGCTGCCGGGTTCAGCAGCAGGCGCCGCCTGCGCCGTCCGCTGCTGCCGAGGACTGCTCGGCCGGAGCACAGGGGAACAGCCCGAAGTGGGTGGTCTTGTCGCCGGTGATGGTGAAGTGCGGTGCGTAGCGGGTGGCGGAGAGCATGTCGGCGGTATTGCCGCACACCAGCATCGGTTTGCCGGTGTGGAAGCGGTGGTGGTCGTCGAGGTCGAAGGCGTGCGGGTGCTCGGGGATGGAGCCCTGGTAGACGGCGATCTGGCCGTAGTCCTCCAGCGGTCCTCCAGCGGCAGCTTGAAGGCGCGCACGGTGCGCGAGGTGAAGGTGGCGAACCCGATCTTCCCCTGGATCTCCAGGTCGTCCAGGGACACCGGCGAGGTGGCCACCGTACGGGCATCGAGGCAGCCGCCGCGCTCCAGCAGGCGGCGGAAGTCCTCGGTGTACAGGGCGCCGGCGAGGCACTCGCCGACCAGGACCGGGTCGGTAAGGAGCGCGGCGGGCAGGCGGCGGTCGGCGAAGATGTCGGAGAAGTACAGCTCGCCACCGGGTTTCAGAACCCGGAAGATCTCGGCGAGGACACGCTCCTTGTCCGGGGAGAGGTTCACCACGCAGTTGGAGACGACCACGTCCACAGAGGCGTCCGCGATCCCGGCAGCGGCCAGGTCCTCGATGCAGCCGTGGTGGAACTCCACGTTCCCATAGCCGAACCGCTCCGCATGCCAGTGCTGGTGGCGGCGGGCGACGGCCAGCTGTTCCTCGGTCATGTCGACGCCGATGACCCGGCCGGACGGGCCGGCCAGCTGCGCCAGCACGTAGGCGTCGCGTCCGCTACCGCAGCCCAGGTCCAGCACGGTGGCCCCCTCCAGGGCGGGCGGGATCGGGGAACCGCAGCCGTAGAAGCGGTCCAGGACCTCCTCGTGCACCCGGCCCAGCGCGGCGGCGATGTGCGGCGGCGGGGCGGCCGCGGTGCAGCAGGTGGAGGTCTTCAGATCGGCGGAGGATGTGAGCACCCTGCCGTAGTACTCCTTGACCGATTCCTTGACCGACTCCGTGACCGGGGAGTCACCGACGGGTGCGGCGGTGTCGAGTGCCATCTCTCTCCAAAGATGTGTCGGGCGGGTTCGTGAGGGCCGGCCGGCGGCCTGGCCGGAAACCCGCTGGGCCACAGCCCTCATTCCCCTTGGCCCCGGACTGCGGTCCTCGGGGTCCTCAGGGGACGCGCCGCACCGGTGCCGTTCGCGGCCGTCCACGGCTCTCGCGCGAATAGTCGTACCCGAAGGGAAGGGATCGCCCACCTGACCGGGTTCCCTGCCCGTACCAGTGGTGAGACAGCAGTTCGGGTCCCCGTGCGGGAAGGGCGAGTGAGGCAGTTCGATGAGCACGTACGACGCGCAGGACGCGTACGACCTGGTGGTCATCGGCGGCGGCAGTGCCGGGCTGACCGCCGCGCGGACGGCGGGCCGGTTCGGTGCCAGGGTTCTGCTGGTGGAGCGGGACCGGCTGGGCGGGGACTGCCTGTGGACCGGGTGCGTGCCCAGCAAGGCACTGCTGCATGTGGCCTCCAAGGTCCGGTCCGCACGCGAGAGCGGACGGTACGGCCTGGACGCACCCACCGGACGGGCGGACCTGGCGGCGGCGATGGGCCACGTGAAGGAGGCGATCGCCGCGATCGAACCCCATGACTCGCCGGAGGGACTACGCAGGCTCGGCGTGGAGGTGGCGTACGGCCCGGCCGTCTTCACCGGGCCCCGGACGCTCACGGCCGGGAAGCGGGAGATCTCCTTCCGGTACGCGGTCATCGCAACCGGCTCGGCCCCCGCCCTGGTACCGATCCCGGGACTGGCCGAGGAAGGCCCCCTGACCAGTGACACCGTCTGGCAGCTGACCGAACTGCCCGGACGACTGGTGGTATTGGGCGGGGGCGCGATCGGCTGCGAGCTGGGCCAGGCTTTCGCCCGCCTCGGCTCACAGGTGACGGTGGTGGAGGCGCTGGAGCGGCTGCTGCCCCGCGAGGAGCCACGGGCCTCGCAGGTGGTGCGGGAGCGTCTGGAGGCGGAAGGGATCACCGTACTGACCGGGTACCGGGCGGAGCGCGTGGCCGGCGGCGCGCTGCACGGCCCCGGTGATCCGCTGCCGTACGACGCGCTGCTGGCGGTCACCGGCCGCCGCGCCAACACCGCCGGGCTCGGTCTGGAGGCGGCAGGCGTGGAGCGGGACGAGCGGGGCAATGTCCGGGTGGACGACCGGCTGCGTACCGGCAACCCGCGCATCTACGCCGCCGGGGACGTGACCGGCCGGTCGGCCTTCACCCACCTGGGCGGAGTGCAGGGCGGGGCCGCCGCGACCGACGCGTTGCTCGGCGTGCGGCGGCGCATCGACTACGACGCGGTTCCATGGGTGACGTTCACCGACCCCGAAGTCGCCCGGGTCGGGCTCACCGCCGAGGAAGCACAGGCCCGGCACGCCGGCAAGGCACGTGTACTGACCCTCGACCACGACCGGGTGGACCGGGCAGTCGCCGACGGCCGCACCGAAGGCTTCACCACCCTGGTGCTGGACCCGCGCGGCCGGATCGCCGGCGCCACCGTGGTCGCTCCGCGCGCCGGGGAGACGATCGCGCATCTGGCCACGGCGGTGCGGCTGGGCTGGAAGCCGTCGCAGTACGCCAGAACGGTGCACCCGTATCCGACGTACGCGGACGGGCCCTGGCATGCCGCCCTGCTCGACGTCTACGGCCGGCTGGCCCGCACCAAGAGTGTGATCGGCGGACTCATGGCCCTGCGAAGGAGGGTGCGGCGATGATCCTCCGTCTCGTCCTGGGGGCTCTGTTCGCGGTCATGGCCGTCGGCCAGCTCGCCTCCTTCGATGCCATGCCGGGCATTCTCGACGCCTACCGGCTGACGAGCGGCGCCGGCTCGACCGGCCTCGCCGCAGCACTGATCGCCGGTGAGGCGAGTGCCGGGGCGTGGTTCCTGGCCCGGCCCCGCTCCTCGGCCCGCACCCCGGTATGGATCTTCACCGGAGTGAACCTGCTCTGGGCGGCGCTGGCCGTGCAGGCGTACGCACGCGGACTCGCCGTGGACAACTGCGGCTGCTTCGGCCGGTACGCGGGCCAGCCGCTGCGCTGGTGGGTGCTGCCCGAGGACGCGCTGATGCTGCTGTACGCCTGGCTGCTCCTTCGCAGGAACAGCAGCAGTCAGGTTCCCTCACCGACCACCGCCGTGCCCCGCACACCCTCGACGGCCGTCCCGGTCGGCCGTGCCGCACAAGGAAAGCAGGAACAGAACTGATGGGACTCGTAGCGAGACTGCGTGCCCTGGAACGGGCCACTCGCCCGTACGATCCGGAGTTCGCCGAGGCGATGGAACGCCGCTGGGCCGAACTGCCCGACGGCGTGAAAACTCCGGCTCAGATCATCGGGCAGCACGGCGTGGGCTGCGAAGGCACCCACGGCGTCTTCCCCAAGTGCAACCTCAAGTGCACCCCCTGCTACCACTCCCGGGACGCCAACGCCGTCCGCGTCGACGGCGCCCACACCCGCGAGCAGGTCGCCGCCCAGATGGGACTGCTGCGCCGGCTGCGTGGTCCGCGCGCCCACACCCAGCTGATCGGCGGTGAGGCGAGCCTGCTGCCGCCCGAGGACCACGCCGCCACGCTGCATATCATGCGCGAGCAGGGCCGGGAGCCGATGAGCTTCACCCACGGCGACTTCGACTTCGACTACCTCCAGCAGCTCGCGCTCGGCCCGGACGGGCAGAAGCGCTTCGACCGGCTGTCCTTCGCCGCCCACTTCGACAAGTTCATGTACGGGCGGCGCGGCATGGAACGCCCGCCCAGCGAAAGGGCGTTGAACCCCTACCGTCGGCGGTTCGCCGCGATGTTCCGCAAACTAAGGCGCGAGCACGGGGTCCGCTACTTCCTCGCCCACAACATGACCGTCACCCCCGGCAACCTGGACGAGGTGGCCGATGTGATCCGTGACAACCACGCGGCCGGATACGGCATGTTCTCCTTCCAGCCCGCCGCGTTCGTCGGTGACCAACGCCGGTGGAAGGAGCAGTACCGGGCGGCTGCACCGGACGCGGTGTGGGCGGAGATCGAGCGTGGGGCCGGTACTCGCCTGGACTACAACGTCTTCCACAACGGCGACGTGCGATGCAATCGCACCGCCTACGGCTTCTACGTGGGCCGCCGCTGGTTCCCTTTCCTCGACGGCGACGACCCGCGCGACCTCGCGGTCCGCGACGCCTTCTTCCGTCACCTCGGCAAGGTCAATTTCACCGGCACGCCGCCTGCGCTGCTGGCAGCCAAGCTGTTGCGCGTCGTCGCCCGCCACCCGCACACCATCGCCGTGGCGTTGTCCTGGCTGGCCCGGACGGTGCGCCGGGCCGGTGCCGGCAGGCTGCTGCGGCACGGCTTCCGCGTCCGGCCGGTGACGTTCGTGATGCACATGTTCATGGACGCCAAGGACGTCGCCCCGGCCTGGGAGCTGATGCAGCGGGGCGAGACCAGTGACGACCCGAAGGTGCGCGAGAGTCAGGAACGGCTGGCGGCCTGCCAATACTCGATGGCCCATCCGGAGAACGGCACTCTGGTCCCCGCCTGCGTTCAGCACTCCGTGCTCGACCCGGTGGAGAACGCCGAACTGCGCAAACTGCTCCCGATCGTCGAAGTCCGCACGTCAGCAAGCAAGTAGTCAGGGGAGGAACGCAAGGATGCGCATCGGTGTCATCACCGGCTCGGGAAGCTACGACTGGCCCCACCTCGAGGGGGCGGCCACCCGCATCGTCACCACCGAGCATGGGCAGGCCACCGTCACCGAGGGCCGCCTCAAGGGCACGGACATCGTCCAGCTGTCCCGGCACGGCGCGGGCCACAGCCGCCTGTCCCACCAGGTCGACCACAAGGCCAACCTCGCCGCGCTGCGCGCGCTGAACGTCGACGCGGTGATCTCGCTGACCGTATGCGGCTCGTCCGACCTGGTCGCCGCACCCGGCTCGTTGGTCGTCTTCGACGACCTGTACTTCCCCGCCAACCGGCTGCCCGACGGCTCCCCGTGCACCTGGTACGACACCCCGGGACAGCCCGGCCGGGGCCACTGGATCTTCGAGGGGCCCTTCAGCGAGCTGCTCCGCCAGGCGCTCATCGGCGCTGCCGGACAAGTGGACGTGCCGGTCGTGCCGCACGGCGTGTACGGGCATGTGGACGGGCCCCGCTTCAACTCCCGCGCGGAGATCGCCGCCCTGCGCGCCGCCGGAGTCACCGCCGTCAGCCAGACCGCCGGCCCGGAGATCGTGCTGGCGGGAGAGGCCGAACTGCCCCTGGCACTGGTCGGTTTCGTCACTGACTACGCCAACGGTGTGGCCCCTGAACCGGAGCCGGTGCAGGCCCTGGTGGAGCGGATGACGGCCAGCAAGGACGTCTTCGCCCAGCTGGTCGGCCATACGGTCGCTGGGCTGGAGGCGGTGACGCCCGCCGGGTTCGTCTACCGGTTCGGCGCATGAGCGCCGCCTCCACCCCGGCGGTGCTCGTCATGGCGAAGGCGCCCCGGCCGGGCAGTGTGAAGACACGGCTGCACCCGCTGCTGGGCCCGCACGGGTGCGCGGCCCTGCAGGCGGAACTGATCCGCCACACGGTGGACACGGTGACCGCCACCGGGCTGCGCGCCTATGTCGCCTACACGCACGGCCCCGGGGACGGTGGGGCCGGCATCCCGGATGTCCGTGTCGCAGCACCCCCGGGGGTTCGTACGCTCGTGCAGCGCGGCCAGGATCTCGGCCAGCGGCTGACCGCCGCCGTCTCCGACGCCTTCTCCGACGGCGGCGGTCCAGTCCTGGTGATCGGCACCGATGCGCCCACCCTGACCAGGATGCATCTGGCCGCCGCCCTCACCGCCCTTCAGAACCACGACGTGGTCCTGGGACCGGCGCTGGACGGCGGCTACTACCTGATCGGCACGCGCCGCCCGCACACCGACCTGTTCGCTCTCGACCCCATGTGGTGGAGTACGGACAAGGTGCTGGCCGCCACCCTCGCACTCGCCGCCGAGGCCGGACTGAGCGCCGAACTCCTCGCTCCTCTGCGGGACCTGGACACCCCCGAGGACGCCGCCGCGCTCCTGGCCGACCCGGGCCTGCCTCCGGCGATCACGGCTGTACTGGCATCGTCGCAGTCGCGGGAGGACGGATGAGACTCACCGGCGGAGGGCGGAGGAAACTCACGGCACCGCCCGAAACATCCGTGTCGATCATCGTGCCCGTGCTGAACGAGGAGCGCACGATCCAGGCGGCGCTCGGCCGGCTGTGCCGGGACTTCCCCGACTGCGAACTCGTCGTCGTCGACGGCGGCTCCACCGACGCCACCGTCGAGATCGCCACCCTGCACGCCACGGTGGTGCACAGCGAGCGGGGCCGGGCGAAGCAGATGAACGCCGGCGCCCGGCACACGAGCGGCGAGGTGCTGTGGTTCATCCACGCCGACACCGAGATCCATCACGCCGCCCTCGCCCAGATCCGCGCCGCCCTGTCCGACCCCGCCGTGGTCGGTGGCGGGCTGACCCTGCGCTTCGACCGCCGCACTCCGGGCCTGAACTACCTCGCCCACACCTCCAACGCCCGCGCCCGGCACCTGCGGCACATCTTCGGCGACCAGGCCATGTTCATCCGCCGCAGCGTCTTCGAGGAGCTCGGCGGCTTCCCGGACCTGCCCATCATGGAGGACCTGGAGATGTCCCGCCGCCTCGCCCGCCGCGGGGCTCTGACCATCCTCCCGGCCACCTCCACGGCCTCCTCCCGCCGGCTGGTCGAGCACGGAGTGTGGCGGATGATCGTGTTCATGCAGTACCTGAAGCTGCTGTACTTCGCCGGCGTCGACCCCGAGCGCATCCGCCGCCGCTACGCGAAGGGCCCGGCCCGCCTTCTGCGCCGCGAACGGAAGGCGACCGGCCCTCAGCGGGTTTCCAGCGCATGACCACGAACGACGCGTCCGCGCACGCCTGTATACCCGCCGACCTGGCGGCCCGGCTGGACCAGCTGCCCTGGAGCGGCCTGCACACCATGATCCTGGTCGCGCTCGGCGCCGGCTGGCTCTTCGACTCCCTCGAAGTGCAGCTGTTCGGCAGCGCGGTCGGCCCCCTGGGCACCCACTTCCACGCCACCGTCTTCGAACAGGACGCCATCCTGGCCACCTGGCTCACCGGCATTCTGCTGGGCGCGCTCGCCGGCGGCCATCTCGCCGACCGGTTCGGACGCCGCCGCCTGTTCGTCCTCACCCTCCTGTGGTACGCGGCCTTCACCGTGCTGACCGGGCTCAGCCCCGCGCTCGGCCTCGTCTACGCCTTCCGCTTCCTGGCCGCCCTCGGCGTCGGCGCCGAGTACGCCATCGTCAACGCGGCCATCGCGGAGCTGATGCCCGCCCGGGTACGCGGCAGGGTGGGCGCCGTGGTGATGAACTTCTGGGCGGCCGGGGCCGTGCTCGCCGGACTGCTGGCCTACCTTCTGCTCAACACCCTCGCGCTGGACGATACCGTCTCCTGGCGGTACCTGTTCGTGATCGGCGGCCTGCTCGCGTTGGTGGTGCTGTACTTCCGGCGCCGCATCCCCGAGTCGCCGCGCTGGCTGGTCTCCCAGGGCCGGTACGCGGAGGCGGAGGCCGTCGTCGTAGGCATGGAGGAGCGCTCGGGCCTGACCCCCGGGACCGGGCACGGCACCCGGCACGCCCAGCAGGTTCCGGCACCGGCGCCCCACCGGGCGCTCGGCGAGCTGCTGCGCCGGCATCCTGGACGCCTTGCGCTCGGCTCGGTCCTCGATCTGGCCGAAGCCTTCGGCTACTACGGCATCTTCGCGCTGTTGTCGGTGGTGGTGTTGAAGCAGGTGCACATCGGGAACGCGCAGGTGCCGTTCTTCTTCATCGTCGGCAACGTCGGCGCGCTCGCGGGCGGCCTTGCCATGTCACTGGTCTTCGACCGGCTCGGCCGCCACCGCACGGTGGCCGCCTCCTACACACTCGCCGCAGCCGGAGTCGGACTGCTCGCCTGGGCCACCGCGAGTGGCAGCGCAATGTGGGTGACGCTTGCCTTCATCACCGCCAACGCCTTCGCCACCGCCGCCTGGACCTCCGCCTACCCGACCTTCACCGAGCTGTTCCCCACTCACCTGCGTGGCGCCGGAGTCGGCTTCTCGGTCGCCGTGGGCCGCATCGGCGCCATCGTCGGCACCCTGGCCCTTCCGGACCTGGCCACCCGCATGGGTGCCACCACCTCCTACCTGCTGGTGGTGGCCTGCTGGCTGGCCGGAGTTGCCGCGATCGGGATTTTCCGGCTGGGTGGCGGCGTCGACGCCGCCACCCGTTCCCTGGAGTCGTTGAACCCCACGCCCGCCTGAACCACCCCGCACGACCTGGAGACCTGTGACATGCGCATCGCGGTATGCGGCGGCCCCTACGGCAACCCCTACGCCCTCCAAGCCTTCGTCGACGATGCCCGCGGCCAAGGCGCCGAACGGCTGTACTGCCTCGGTGATTTGGGCGGCTTCGGCGCCGAGGTCGACGCCCTGTGGCCGATCCTGACCGGCAACGACATCACCTGCGTCGCCGGCAACTACGACGTGGCGATCGCCCGGGAAGACACCGACTGCGGCTGTGGCTACCGCGACCCGAAGGACAACGAGTTCGCCCAGCTCATCTACGACCACACCCTCGCCACCACCAGCCGCGACTTCGCCGCCTGGATGAGCGAACTGCCCACCGAGCGCAGAGAGACGATCGACGGGATCGACGTGCACATGGTGCACGGCTCCACCCTCGCCCTGAACGACTTCTGGTGGGAGTCCCTGCCCGAGGACCAGCACCGGCAGCGGGTCGCGGCCTCCGGTGCGGACGTGATCCTGTGCACACACAGCGGTCTGCCCTGGCAGCGGCGGACAGGTGACACGCTGGTGGTGAACGTCGGTGTGCTGGGCAAACCCGCCAACGACGGCCGCCGCGAGGTCTGGTACGCACTCCTGGACCTCGACGCCGGGCAGGCGTCGGCCGAGCTGGTGCCGCTCGCGTACGACTGGCAGGCGCAGGCCGCCTCCATGCGCGCCGCCGGACTGCCGGAGGTCTTCGTGGAGACCATCGAGACCGGCTGGTGGACCACCTGCCTGGAGATCCTGCCCCCGCGCGAGCGCGCCCGCGGCCGCCACCACCTCTACCGCTCCACCCTGCCGACCGCCTTCCAGCCCGCCGACGACGGGTGGGGACCCGCGTCGGCGCCCGCACTGGAGGGCGACCGCCCGGTGGTGCCGCTGTTCGGCAGCCCCTACTTCCCCTCCCGTCTGTGGATCTACACCAACTTCCACTGCAACCTGGCCTGCGACTACTGCGCCGTCGCCTCCTCCCCCAAGGCCGCCGCGCGTACCCTTCGGGCCGAGGACTTCCGGGCACTGGTGGACGAGGCGGTGGCGTCCGGATTCACCGAGCTGTACGTCACCGGCGGCGAGCCCTTCCTGCACCCGGACATCGTCGGCCTGCTCGACTACGCCTCCGCCCAATTGCCCACCGTGGCGATGACCAACGCGATGCTGCTGCGCGGCCGGCGCGCCGAGGGTCTGGGCACTCTCGCCGACCGCAAACTCACCGTCCAGACCTCCCTGGACGGCGCCACACCCCACACCCACGACCTGCACCGCGGCCCCGGCTCCTGGCAGCGCTCCATGGACGGCATCCGCCACCTGATCGACCTCGGCCTGCCCCCACGCGTCGCCCTCACCGAAACCCCCGAGAACACCAGCGAGATTCCGGCCGTCGCCGCCCTCCTGGCCGAACTCGGCCTGCCCGGCGACCACTTCGCCGTACGACCCCTGCTGCGGCGCGGCTTCGCCGAACAGGGCGTCGAGATCGGCGAGGACTCCTCCGTCCCCGAGCTCACCGTGACGGCCAACGGCCTGCACTGGCACCCCGCCGGAGCCGATGTGACCACGAGCCCCGACATGCACCTCGCACCTGCAAGCACCCCGCTGGAACAGGGCAAACGACTGGTGACCGAGCGCTTCTTCGCCGCCCGCCTCGCCGACGGCAGCCTGCCCCGCCCCGTCCACTGCGCCATCTGACCACCGCCCGGGAGGTACCCGCAGCATGCCCGCCGTCCCGCACGTCGCGATCCTCGGCGCCGGCCCCGTCGGCCTGGACGCCGCCCTGGCCTGCGCCGACGCCGGCTGGCCGTTCACCGTCTACGAGAGCGCCGACGCCGTCGGTGCACACGTCCGCGCCTGGGGCCACGTCCGCCTGTTCACTCCCTGGGAGCTGAACGCGTCCCACCGGATGCGCGCCCACCTCTCCGACGCACCGTCGGACGGCGCCTGCCCCACTGGAGGCGAATTCGTCACCCGCCTCCTGCAACCCATCGCGGAACTCACAGAGTTGAAGAGCCGGATCCGCTACCGCACCCGCGTCGCCGCCATCGCCCGCACCGGCCTGCTCAAGCACGAGCAGATCGGCACGAAGGCCCGGGCCGCCGCCCCCTTCACCCTCCTCCTGGACACCCCGGACGGCGAGGACACCGCGAAGGCGACCCTGGTCCTGGACTGCACCGGCACCTACGCCCACCCCAACACCCTGGGCGACGGCGGCATCCCCGCCCCCGGCGAACGCGCCCTTGGCCACCGCATCACCCGCACCATCCCGGACACCACCGACCCAGCCCGCTGGCAGGGCACTGTCCTCCTCGTCGGTGCCGGGAAATCCGCCCAGACCGCCGCCCGCGACCTCGCGGCCCTGCCCGAGACCCGGCCCGTCTGGGCAATCCGCAGCCCTGCCCCCGACTGGGGCGTGGTCCCCGACGACACCCTGCCCGCCCGCCAGGAACTCGTCGACGCCTCCCAGGCGCTGGCCGACGGCACCGACGAACGGGTCAGCGTCCACACCGGCGTCCACGTGCAGTGCCTCATCCCTGACGGAGACCGCATCCGCGTGCGCCTCGCCGGCGCCGCAGGCACACCGGACGTACTCGCCGACCACGTCGTCTCCCTCACCGGCTACACCGGCGACCACACTCTCTACCGCCAACTCCAGGTCCATGAGTGCTACGCCACCGGCGCCCCCATGAACCTCTCCGCCGCGCTACTGGCCGCCTCCGGCACCACCGCGGACTGCCTGGCCCAGCCCGCACCCGGCATCGGCCAGCTCCGCAACCCCGAACCCGACTTCTACATCCTCGGCGCCAAGTCCTACGGCCGCCTCAGCACCTTCCTGCTGCGCACCGGCTACCAGCAGGTCGACGAGATCGTCGCCGCAAACGCCGACTGACGGTGCGCCCGCGGCCGAAGTGGGCGCCACTCACTGAATCCCAGGCCCGACCGGACGCCGTACCGGAATGGAATGCAACCGCCGCCCTGCCGGGTTCCCCTCCCGCACAACCGACGACAGCCCGGAGGCATTCACCATGAGCGACCCCGGGGCGGCGCCCACCGTGTCGGCCGTCCACGTGTACTGGCGCCCGGGCAGGACCCCCGCTGATCCCGCGCGTGCAGGCGGTCCTCAGGGACCGAGAGCGACGGCGGCTCCCCGGACGTCCGGACGGGACCGGGAGGACGACGCACTGTCGACGCGGCCGCGGAGCGTCACAGCGGTCGGTGCGTTCAGCGGACGCGCGCGGAAGGATCCTCGGCGGTGACAGCGCGGGATGCGAGCGGCCGACCGGTCACCAGCAGCGCGTCGACGGCGAGGGGATCCTCCTGGCCGTCACGGCGCCGGCCTGTCAGGCTGCCCGCCCAGCCCAGCAGGAAGGCCGCGGGCACGGAGATGACGGCGGGGTTGTTCTGGCCGAACCACGCGAAGTCGGCCGTCGGGATCAGTGCCGTCGGGCTGGCCGACACGGCAGAGGAGAACAGGTACAGGCCGATCGTCAGCGTTGTCCCGCCGTAGACCGTCCACAGCAGTCCCGTGCGGTTGAACCGGCTCCAGTAGAAGGTGTACAGCAGGGCCGGTGCCGCGGTCGACGCCGCCGCTGTCGTCGCGAGTTGGGTCAGGAAGCCGGCGGAGTGGCCCTGGGTGAGCACTGCGAGCGCGATGCCCAGGACGCCGAAGAGCGCCACGGCGACGCGGGCGGTGATCAGTTCGTCCGGTGGAGCCGACCGCCTGTGCCGCGCGACGTAGTGGTAGGAGTCGCGGGCGAGAGCGCCGGCAGCCGCCAGTGTGGTGCCGCCGACCACCGACAGAATGCACAGGAACAGAGCGCAGGCCACTGTGGTGAACATCAGTTCACCGAGACCGTTCCCCGTGCCCCCTGTCAGGCTCCGTGCCAGGAGCATCAGCGCGCCGTCGGAGCGCGTCTCCCCGCCGAAGATCTCACGAGTGCCGACCTCGGCCGCGGCCGTGAATCCCAGCAGTACCAAGGCGGTGCACAGGAGGGCGACGATTCCGGCTGCGTATCGGACGGAACGCCGCGCGGTGGCCGGATCCTTCATCGCGTAGACCCGGCTGAGGACGTGCGGCATGCAGGCGCTGCCCAGGACCAGCGCGAGCTGACCTCCGGCGAAGTCGAGGTGTGAGCTGCTCCCGAGGCCGATCGTGCCGCCGGGGGACAGATACCGGCTCCGCCGGGTGCTGCCCCGGGCGGCGGCGCCGATCAGGGCGTCGATGTCGCCGTGGAACGCCCGGACGGCGTAGGCGCAGATCACGAACATCGCCGTGCCGATCACCGTCACCGCCAGCACCTGCACCGATGTGAGTCCCTTGGCGCCGCTGAGCACACCGCAGGTGACGACCAGACAGCCGATCATCACCGTGCAGATCTTCTGGACGCCGATTCCAGTGAAGCCGAGCAGGGATGCGGTGATGCTGCCCGCGGACATCAGCTGCACGACCAGGAACGGCCCCGCCACGGCGAGCGTGGCCACCGCGGCGGCGATCCGCGGGGCCGTTCCGGGTACCCGTAGCGACAGGAGCTCGCCCAGCGTGCAAGCGCCGCTCAGCTGGATCGGCCGGGCGAGGAGGAGGAGCACCCCGAGGGACAGGAACATGCTGGTGGCCGTGGTGATGCCGTCGAAGCCCGCGGTCGCCACCACGCCGGTGACAGTGAGCAACAGGGAGGGCGACGTGAAGCTTCCGGCCAGTGCCAGCCCGCTCTTCCACGCAGGCAACGTTCGATCGCCCACGTAGAACTCCCGCGCGGAGTGCTCGCCCAGGCTGGAGAAGACCGTCAGGAAGAGGGTGAGCATCATGAACAGCATGAAGCCGATCAAGACATGACTCGTACTGCCGGAAGCGGCCAGGTCCAACGTCCCACCGGTCATCTCGCGTCCCCCATGCCGCCGTCGGCCGCTCTCGCACCGGACCGCGCGTACGCCTGCTGCCACGGGTCCAGCAGACGAGCGCAACGACGGTCGAAGCGCAGGGCCGTCACCAGCAGCAAGGCCGTCTGGGCGAAGCAGAGCAGCAGTCCCACGGTCACCTGGGTGCCGGGCAGCCTACGGGCCAGCAGATCGCCGGTCGTCGCGCCGAGAGCCAACGTGACGGCGAGGCCGATCGCGTTGGGCATCAGAAAGGCGCGGTCCAGCCGCAGGGCCTGCTGCCCTGCGTTGCGCAGGGCCGACGGGCCGCTCTGCGTGTCGAGGCCGTCCTGGTGTGCGGACGGGTGGGGTCTGTGACGCATCGGGTTTCTCCTGGTGGGTGAGTGAACCGCAGGGCCGAGTGTGGTCAGCTGCCGACGGCGGGTCCTTCCGTCCGGTCCGCCACCGGTCGGTCCGGGCCCGCCTCCGAAGGCGCGGCGAGTCTCTCGTCCTCGGACACGGCTGCGGCCCGGTCACTGCTCGGCCGTGCGCTCCGTTCACATCCGTACGGATGCGCGCGGCGCGGGGCACGACGATGTTGAACTGTACGGTTCAGTGCGCCTTATGCGTCAAGACCTGTACGTGACGGCTTTCGTGGGTCCGGCCGTCCGGGGCGTACCTGAGGCGTCTCCCCGCGCCCGGGGCCGGGGGTTGTCAAGCGAGGAGAGTCACGCCGAATGCCGTCCGATCGCGCCTGCGGCACGGACTGTCTCGTTATGCAGGACTGCTGTACTGTTTATCGGCTAGACCGCTCTTGGCGCCCTCCGGCGCGACGCCGCTGGTGCTCGTCGTCGGCGCGGGACCGGTCGGGTTGACCGCGGCCAACCTCCTGGGCGCGCTCGGTGTGCGCGTTCTGGCCGTCGAGCGTCCCGCCCCGGCATGTCGGCGTGTTCTCAACCTCCGACGGCGATCAGGCGGTCAGTGATCTTCTGTGCCGTCATCACCACCTTCTGAGCCAGTTCCGCCTCCGCTTCGGGAAACACCCTGGAGCCGAGCGCGGCGACGCTCACGGCGGCGACCACCTTCTGCTCGTCGTCGCGGATCGGTGCGGCCACGCCCGTCACATCGGGGTCGAGTTCGCCGCGGGTGACGGAGTATCCGGCGCGACGGATGTGCGCGAGCCGGTCCATGAGCGTGTCCACGTCGGTGAGCGTGGCCGGCGTGAAACGCCTCAGCTCGGCTGATTCCAGCAGTCGGCGAGCCTTGTCCTGCGGGATCCAGGCCAGCAGGACGAGCGCCGAGGCCCCGGCGTTGAGCGGGAGGGTACTGCCACGCTCGTAGGAGATCCGCACCGCCCGCGCGCGGGCCTCCGCACGGTCGACGCAGACGACCAGTTCCCCGGCACGACGGGTCAGGAGCACCGTCTCGCCCACGTCCTCCGACAGTTCGGTCATCGCCGGAACCGCGATCTCGGACAGTCCGTAGCTGCGCCGTGCCAGTCGGCCGATCTCCAGGACGCGCAGCCCGAGCCGGAAGCCACCGCCCGGTGCCTCCTCCAGGAACCGGCTGCTCACCAGGGACTGTAGATATCGGTAGGCGGTCGAACGGGCGACCCCCAGACGCTCGGCGACCGCGCTACCGGAAATGACGAGTTGGTCTTCGTCGAACATCATCAGGATGTCCAGGGCCCGGTCGGCCGTGGAATTGCGCTCGCGATAGCTGGGGGACGCTGATCCTGACATGGGAGACACCCTACCGGTCAGATGCCTTCCATCGATCGGAGGTCACAACCGGTCCTTGACGACGGTGTTGCGCAGCTCGCCGACTCCCTCGACGAACGTGACCAGCTGCTGCCCGGGGCGCAGGAAGACCTTGGGGTCACGTCCTGCCCCCACTCCGCCCGGTGTGCCGGTGGCGATCAGATCACCCGGCAGGAGCGTGATGATGGTGCTGATGTAGGCGATGGTCGTGGCGACGTCGAAGAGCAGGTCGGATGTGTTGGACTTCTGCACGGTGTGGCCGTCCACGCTGCAGCCGACGGTCAACCCCGAGGCTCCCGGGGGGAGTTCGTCCGGAGTGACGAGAGACGGCCCGACCGGCGTGGTCGCCTCGAACGTCTTCCCGGAGAGGAACTCCCGGGTGCGATGCTGCCAATCCCGTACGGTCACGTCGTTGACGACGGTGTAGCCGCCCACGCAGGCGAGCGCTCCGTCCCGGGCGACGTGCCTGGCTCGCCGTCCGATCACGACACCGAGCTCGGCCTCCCAGTCGAGGTCGTCGCTGACCGGCGGCATATGGATGTCGTCGTGGGCCCCGACCAGGGATCCGTCGTACTTCGCGAAGAGCGTCGGGTGGGTCGGGGTGGGCCGGCCCATCTCCTTGATGTGCGTGGCGTAGTTCAGGCCGAGGCAGACGATTTTGTTGGGGTGCGGGACGACGGGGGCGAGGGACACCGCGTCCAGCGGCATCCGCTTGCCGTCGGCCGCTGCCGCGCGGTGGTGCCAGTCCTCTCCGCTCGCCAGCAGGGCCCCGACGTCCGAGTGCGGCAGCAGGACCAGTTCGTCGCCCTCATGGCGGGCGGCGGCTGTGAGTTGCGCGCCGGAATCGGGGGCGGGCAGACGGACGGTACTCAGCCTCATGGTGGTTCTCCGGAGAAAGGGGATGAAACGGCGGCAAGGGTCGGCACTGCGGCCGAAGTCCTGGTGACGTTGGAGAGGGTTCGGGGCGCGAGGCGTTCGAGCCGCAGCGCCACGCGTTGGGCGTTCTGGGCGACCGGTGTCCGCGTTCCGCCCGACGAACGGAACGCGGGCGCCGTCGTTACTGGACCGGCTGGTAGGCGGGGCCGCCCTCGGTCAGCAGTCGCTCGGCCTCGGCGAAGATCTCCTCCGGGGGCAGGTCGAGGTCGAGCGACTTGCGGAAGGGCTGGCGCACGTCCCGCTCGACCCGGAGGTAGACCTCGTTGCGGTTACCCTCGGGATCGAAGAAGTAGATCCCGATGGCGTTGCCGTGGGTGACTTCCTGCTGGACCTTGATGCCCTCGGCGCGGAACCGGTGGTGGAACTCGATGATCGTCTCCAGCGAGTCGACCCTCCACGACACCTGGTGGGTCAGCTTGGCACCGGGAGGAGCGGTTCGGCCGCGCTGGAGCACGAACTCGTGGTGCTCCTCCGCGGGACGCGAGGAGAAGAACACGATGCCCCGCTCCTCGTCCTCGTCGGTCACGGTCAGTCCCATGACCCGGGTGTAGAAGTCACGCATCGTCTCCAGGTCGTCCACCCAGAAGCCGGTGTGTCCCAGGCCGGTGATAGCCATGGACTTCTCCTTTCGAAGCGTAGTGCGGCAGGCGCGTCAGTTCGCGTCGCCGCGGGCGGCCAGGGCTTGGTCGAACGTGGTCTGGTCGGCCCAGTTGCCGTGGAAGCCGAAGGGCACGCGGCTGGGCAGCTTCACCCGGGCCAGAGGGGTGCGTCGCAGGTCGGCGGCATCGTGGATGAGGAGTTCGCTCAGGCCGGTCTCGCGGTTCCACCACAGGGTGAGCAGGTAGCCGTCGTCCTCGGCGACGGCGTTCTCCCGGGCGACGAAGACCGGCTCGCCGGGGTTGGTGAGGTGGTCCGGTCCCTCGACGACCGTGGTGGAGTCGCGCAGGTGGTCGTGCTTGGCGAGACCGTCGCTGATGGTGTCGTCGGCCAGGTACCGGGTGGTGACGAAATATCCGTAGCGGTGCGGCCGGCCGGTGTAGGCGTCGTTGATCCTCGGGAACTCTCCGGCGACGCCGCCGACCATCTCCTCCGTCGCCCGGCCGGTCGCCAGGTCCACGCGCCAGCGGTGGGGCAGCGACGGCGGGAACCAGGAGTGGGAGGTCACCGGAGTCTCCAGCCGGTCAGCCGGAGTGCCCAGGCGGGTGATGCGATGCCCGTCGATGACGACCTGGCCGTCCTCCTCGTAGGCGTTGTAGAAGTGGGTGTTGGCCCAGTGGCCGCCCACCTCGTGCCAAGTGACGGCGTGTGTGTGCCGGTTCATGAGCACGATCTGCACGCCGTGCGGCAGCGATGCCTCGTCCCAGACCACGCCTGGCTCACCCCGCATGATGTGGTCGAGGCGGAACTGCGCCGGGGTGACGAAGAAGATCGCGTAGTTGTCGCTGACGGCGAAGTCGTGCATCAGCACCGGCACCTTGATGTCGAAGCTGTGGCTGTCGACGACGTGCCCGCTCTTCACGTCGGCCCGGTACCAGGTGATGGTCGGCCCGGTGGCGGCGAAGAAGAGCATGTCGCCGGTGTCGGGGTCGATCTTGTAGTGTGCGGTGCACAGGATGTCGATGCCACCGTGGAAGTCGTAAGTGCCGTACGTCTCCAGCGTTTCGGGGTGCATCGAGTACGGCAGGCCGCCCTCGAAGTAGACCAGCAGGTGGTCGTCGAAGATGCCCACGTTGGTGTTGGCGACGTTCTTCGCGGGTGGCGCGCCGTGCGGGAGCGGCGTCGCGCTGCCGCCGTTGGCGAAGCCGCTGTAGACCGCCTCGCCCTGCTCGACCTCGAACTTCATGGAGTCGGTCATCACCCAGCGGGTGCGGTAGGCGGCGCGCCCGTCGCGCAGGTAGATCCCGCAGACCATGCCGTCGCCCTCCCACCAGTGGTAGCGGTCGGGGTCGCGCGGTGCGAAGCGGGGGTTGGAGGAGATACGGAACAGTGCCCCGGCGAGGTCGCCCGGGATCTGCCCGTCCACCTCCAGGTCGTATGCGCTGTCCTCCTCCGTCCAGGGAGTGAACGGGCCTTCCAGGAACTTGTTGCCGGGTGCCCAGCCGGCGGCGTCCTGTGCGAGCCGTGGGGTCGGCGGGTGAGCGGTGGCCCGCGGCGCGATCGTCATGGGATCGGGCAGGTACGGGCCTTGCCCGGAAGAAGGTGTCATCTGGATACTCCAAGTGCGGGTGAGACGGGGGTGAGAGGCCGGGACGGGGGAGCGGAGCGGGGTCAGAAGGGGTAGTCGGGGATCTCGCCGCGGACGGTGACCCACTGCTGTTCGGTGAAGGCCTCGAGGTTGGCGAGGCTCCCTCCGTGACGGGAGCCGTTGCCGGACTCGCCGACGCCGCCGAACGGGATGGTCGCCTCGTCGTTCACGGTCTGGTCGTTGATGTGGACCAGTCCGGTGGGGATGCGGTCGGCCAGTGCCAGGCCCTTGGCCACGTCCCGGGTCAGGATGCCCAGCGACAGTCCGTACTCGGTGTCGGTGGCCAGCCGGACGGCCTCGTCGAGGTCGTGGAAGGGCACGACCGGGGCGACCGGACCGAAGATCTCCTCCGTGTAGGCGCGGGCGTCGAGCGGAACGTCGGCCAGCACCGTGGGCCGGTAGAACAGGCCCTCGTAGGTGCCGCCGGCGGCCAGACGCGCGCCCGCCGCCACGCTGTCGGTGACGATGGCGTGGGCGGCCCGCAGCTGCCGTTCGTCGATCATCGGGCCCAGCGCGACCTGCCCGGTGGCCGGGTCGCCGACCGGGGCGGCGTTCGCGTGCTGGGCCAGCAGCTCGGCGTACTCCTCGGCGACCGAGGCGTGCACCAGGTGGCGGCTGGAGGCCATGCACACCTGTCCGGCGTGGTGGAACGAGCCGAATGCGCCGGCAGAGACGGCCTTCTCCAGGTCCGCGTCGTCGAGGACGATCAGCGCCGAGTTGCCGCCGAGCTCCAGGTGGACGCGCTTCAACCGCTGCGCCGCCGCGGTGGCGATCGCCTTTCCGGCGCGGGTGGAGCCGGTGAAGGCGATGACGGGCACGCGCGGGTCGTCCACCAGCGCGGCGCCGACATCGGCGCCGCCGGGAAGCATGTGCAGCACGCCCGCGGGCAGGCCCGCTTCCTCGAAGACGCGGGCGATGGTGACGCCGCCGCACATGGCGGTGCGCGGGTCCGGCTTGAGTACGACGGCGTTGCCCAGCGCCAGGGCGGGGGCGACGGCGCGCATGGCCAGCACCATCGGCGCGTTGAACGGGGAGATCACCCCGACCACGCCCACCGGGCGCCGCCGCGCGAACGACAGCCGGTCCTCGATGGACCGAAGGACCTCTCCGTACGGAGCCGCCGCCAGCGCCGCGGCCTCGTAGCATTCCTCGGCAGCCCCGTTCGAGGTCTGGAAGTCGGCGAACGGGCGCACGGCACCTGACTCCCGCACGATCCATTCCGCGATCTCGGCATGGTGCTCCTCGAACAGGCGCGCCGCCCGCCGCAGCACCTGGGCCCGCTCGACGTACGGCCGCGCCGCCCAGTCGCGCTGAGCCTGCACCGCACGCTCCACGGCCCGCTCCAGGTCGGCGGGCGTGGCGGAGCCGACGCGGCCCAGCGTCTTGCCGGTGGCCGGCTCGGTGGAGTCGTACGTCTCCCCAGCCGCCTTGATCCACCCTCCCGAGAAGATCCGCTCCTGCCAGTCGCCGGCATCCAGGAAAGTCATGATGTCCCCTTCTCTGCAGGACGAGGTATTAGTGTCCTGCTATTCCGAACAGGCGTTTCGCTGACCAGGACACTCCCCTTTTGCTCGGGGAGATGTCAAGGGTCATGTTGACGTGCACTGTACGGTACAGTTTAGTTAGCCGCATGGCTACATCACTCGAGCAGCAGCCACGCCCCAGCAAACTTGTGGTCGGCCGGTTCCTGGCCGACGTCTTCGGCGCGAGAAACGCCGACGCGGTCGCCGACTACGTCGCCCCGGACCTGGTCCAGCACGGTGCAGACGCCCCGGACGGCGCGCAGGCGTTCGCCGATCTCCTGCGCCGCGAGTTCGCGAAACCGGCGGCGGACCAGGGCACGGCCGATGCCCCCGGGCTGCGGGACCCGGTGTTCGTCATCGGGGAGAACGACCTGGTCTGTGTCTGCCACTACATGCCGCAACCGGACCCGGACACCCCCGGCTCCACCTTCGACTACTACGCGTTCACCACCTACCGGGTCCGAGACGGACGTATCGCCGAGCGGTGGCCGTCGCTCAACAAGATCGCCCCACCGCTGCCTCCCGCATCGGGTACGCCGACACGAGCGACCACCGTGTCGTCATCCCCTTCGATCGACATCGAGGCGAACAAGCGCCTGGTGGTGGACTTCTACCGCTGCGTCTTCGATGCGCGGAACCCGGATGCGGTCAAGGACTTCGTCGCCGAGGACTACCTCCAGCACGTCTCCCACTACCCGCCCGGCAGGGCGGGGCTGGAGGAGTTCGTGCGCAGCCGATTCCCGGACGGTCCCGTTCCCACGCCCGCCGAGCCCCTCATCCCGCCGGCGCTGATCGTCGCCGAGGGCGACATCGTCGTTGTCGCCGGACTGCTCCCTCAGGCCGAACCCGGCGGAAACGGCGCGCTCTACCCGTACTACATGTACGACGCCTACCGCGTGCGCGGGCAACGGCTCGTCGAGCACTGGAGCGGCATCGACAAGTCCGCCCCGCCCAAGCCCCCCGGCCCTCCGCCCGCCGCCGGGACCTGATCGGTCGTCCACTCCTTCGGCCGATCCGCACTCGAATCACCCGCGTACCCAGAAAGGCTCACCCATGCCGAAATTGCACGTTGTCATCGGAAGCACCCGTCCCGGCCGACTGGGACTGCCCATCGGCCAGTGGGCGGCCCGGGCCGCGAAGGAGCACGGCGGCTTCGATGTCGAACTGGTCGACCTCGCCGAGTTCGACCTCCCGCTCCTCGACGAACCCGGTCATCCGCGGGCCGGTCAGTACACCCACGAGCACACGCTCAGGTGGAGCACCAAGGTGGACGAGGCCGACGCCTTCGTCTTCGTCACGCCCGAATACAACTCCGGTCCTCCTGCCGCGCTGCTCAACGCCGTTTCCTACCTGTACCGGGAGTGGCTCTACAAGCCCGTCGGATTCGTCAGCTACGGCGGCGTCGCGGCCGGCCTGCGTTCCGTGCAGGTGTTCAAGGAGGTCGCGACGGCTCTCAAGATGATGCCGATTCCCGAGACCGTGGCCATCCCGTTCGTCTTCAAGTTCATGGGGGAGGGCGGTTTCCGCGCCGACGAGCCGCTGGAGGCCGCCTCCACGATGATGCTCGACGAACTGCTGCGCTGGACCGAGGCCCTGCAGCCCCTGCGCCTGAACCCGCCGGCGCCGCCCGCGCTGCCGCTGCCGGGGGCACCCGTGTCGCGGGGCTAGGCCGTGTCTTCAAAAGATCTTGAGTGGTGGATCATGCTCGGGTGATACGTCGCCGCCATGAACTGTCCGATGCCGAGCGGGAGTTCGTCGGACCGCTGCGGCCGGTGTCCCTGCGGGGCCGGAAGCGGCTGGACGACCGCAAGGTGCTCGTCGGGATCGTGTGGAAGGTCCGTACCGGGACGGCCTGGCGGGACGTGCCGGACCGGTACGGCACGTGGGCCGCGCTGCACACCCGCTTTCGCCGGTGGGCGCTGGACGGCACCTTCGAGCGCATGCTCCGGGCCGCCCGGGCGCACGAAGACGAGGCCGGGGACGTCGCGTGGCTGGTGCCGGTCGGCCGCAGTCCCGGCCTCGGACGCTCCGAGGCGGCCTGACCAGCAGAATCCACCTCGCCTGCGAGATCTGCAAGTGTCGTAACGTGGTGAACGGTGCTTCAACCGCCTGAAGCAGTGGCGCGGTATTGCTACCCGCTACGGCAAGACGGCCGAGTCGTACCAGGCAGCCGTCACCCTCGCATCGCTCCTGATACGGGCGTGACATTCGCAGACAACTCCTGGCGCCGGCCGGGACCCGACAACGCCCGGGAGGGCACGCGCGGCGCGTGCCCTCCCGGGATCTTTTGCGGCAGCCGCCGTTACAGGTTGGCTGTGCGGTCCGCTACGCGGCCGGCTTCCGGCTTGCCGGCGTTCGGACTTACGGCGGGGCTCGGATAGCGCGGCAGGAAGAGCGACAGGGCGAGGACGATCAGGCCTGCGGCGGTGAGCGCGACGAGCGTCGCGGTGTATCCGCCGGTGCTCTCCGCGGCTCCCTGCGCGAGCACCGGGAAGAGTCCGATGCCGACGAGGCTGACGATGCCCAGGGTGATGCCCTGGATCTGGGCGAAGGCCCGCATACCGAAGTAGCACCCCACGAAGTACGGTCCGGTGGTGGACTCCGCTCCGGTCACGACACCGAGCAGGGCCATGGTGAGGAACAGGGCCCACATACCTCCCGTGGCGGCGAAGACCGTGACCGTGCCCAGCACCAGGCACACCATGAACGGCACGAAGGCGCGAGGTGTGCGCGACCGGTCGAGAACCATGCCCGCGAGGATCTGCCCGGCGACGGAGGTCACCAGCATGACCGACACCGACAGTGACACCTCGGTCGCGGAATAGCCGCGCTCGCCGAAGAGCGACACGGCGTTCAGACGCACACTCATCGCCACAGCTGCCGCCACGGTCAGCACCAGCACCATGTACCACCAGGCCCGGGTCCTGAGCGCCCGGCTCAGCGGGAGGCCGGGCAGGTCCGTGTGCGCCGGGCGGCCCTTTGCCTCAGGCAGGACGGCCTTCTCATGGGTGAGCGGTGCCGAGGCGGGCTCGTACATCAGGAAATACTGGGCGGGGAAGACGATCAGCAGGATGCATCCGCCGATCAGCAGGTAGGTCGTCCGCCAGCCGAAGTGGTCGATGGACAGCTGGCTCAGGGGTGCGAGGGCGGCACCGGCAAGGCTGGAGGTCGCGCCGATGAGCATGGAGTAGCCCAGCCCGCGGTGGTGGGGGAACCACTCCGAAACGACCTTGTAGACCACGCCGAGAATGGAGGTGTATCCCAGCGCCGTGCTCACCAGCAGGATCGCCGTCAGTACGAGGCCGTTCGCGCCGACGAGCGCCACCGCGGCCGTCGCGAGCGCATAGAGGGCGGTGCCCGGAACGGCGACCGCCCGGGCTCCCCAGCGGTCGACGAGACGGCCGGCCAGGGGCAGCACGAAGGGGGCGGCCACGGTGGGAATGTTGAAGATGCTCAGCGTTTCCGAGTGGGACCAGCCGAAGTCCTTGGCGACCGGGTCGATGAGGAACGTGACGGTGGTGACGAGAGCCGGGGGACTCAGGACCATGGCGAGCACACAGGCGATGGCTGCTTTCCACGCCGGTGTGGGATAGCCGCGCAATGCGGACAAGGACTCCCGCAGGGAGGCGGGGACAGGGACACCCGGCCGGCCGGGTGGAGCGACTTCCAGGGGGGATTGGGGCGCGGACATCGTCGTCCTTCCTCACGCAAGGAGATGGCGGCCGCCGGCTGAGCGGGCGGGGCGGTCTCGTGCTGCCAGTGGCTCGCTGAGGGCGTCGAGCGCCGAGCGACACTCCGATCGATGAACTGTACGGTCCAGTGCATTCAATCGGTCAAGAGGCCTGCGTGAAACGAATTGCCGTCGCCGCCCCCATGGGGGCCAGGGAGAGGCCGGAGCGTGCGGTGTTCGGGCCTCCCGCGGGAGTGCTCGGGAAGGCCGTGGCGCGGAAGGTCCCGCCTTCCGCGCTCGGCACCTGTCAGGGCGACAGCCAGGGGAAGACCTGGATGATCGCGGAGTCGGGCACATCCGGCCGGTCGTCGGCGCTCAGGCCCCGCAGGAAGATGGCCGTCGCCCATCTGGCGTACGCCTCCAGGTGGGCCGGGTCGCGGTGGGCCTCCAGATCCAGCAGCGCGTCCATCTGGGGTCCTGCCGCCGTCATGCGCACGAACAGTCCGGCGTAGGCCTCCGCGTCGGAAAGGACATAGCCGCGCTGCCGCGCATCTTCGCGCAGCGCCACGGCAACCAGATCGACGACATGGGGTACGCCGAGGGACCGAAGCGTCTCGGTCAGCTCGGGGCGCCGGGCCGCCTCGACCGTCAGGACTCGAATGAAGGCCAGATAGTTGGGGGCGGTCGTGGCCAGGAGGACCTTCAGGGCGATGCGCGCCAGCCTCTCCTGGGGGTCGTCGACGGAGGCAAGCATCGTCTGGTCCAGATCGAAGTCAAGGGAGGACCCTCCGCGGGCGATCACCGCGCGGAACAGCTCCAGCTTGTCGCCGAAGTGGGCGTAGACAGTCGTCTTCGAGACGCCGGCCTGCGCCGCCACGGCATCCATCGAGGTTTGGTCGAAGCCGAGTTCGAGGAACAGCTCGACGGCCGCGTCGAGAATGGACTCCCGCTTGCTCTGCCGTCCCCTCGCGCCCGCGCGCTGGGGACGCTCCCGTTCAGCCATCTCACTCCTCGCCGAATCCCGGCCCTGGTGGGAGCCGGTGCACATCTCATCTCTTGACCATTCAGTGAACCCTACCGTACGGTTCAACTGGACTGAACAGTGCAGTACAGTTAGTCGTGAAGGAGCCTGATGAGCAAGCCACCCCCGCCGACCCCGTCCGAAGCCGAGCCGGTCGTCACCGCGGTCGAACGGCGCCCCTCGCCGCACCTCAGCGACCGCGGCCGGCAGATCCGGGATGAGGCACGCGCCCTCGTCCCCCTGCTGCGTGAGGAAGCACGGGACGGAGAAGAACTCGGCGCCCTGCCGCCTGAGACGCTGAGGGCGATCCACGAAGCGGGTGTCTTCAAGACCGCGCTGCCCGTCGAGCTGGGTGGCTATGCTCTCGGGGCGCGAGACACCGTGGAGGTCATCACGGCGCTCGGCGAAGGCGACGGATCCGCCGCCTGGACGGTCTTCGTGGCCGGCGGCATCCGCAATGTCCTCGGCTTCCCCCAGCAGACCGTCGACGAGGTCTTCAAGGAGATCGACACCTGGATCGGTCCGCTGGTCGTCGGTGCCTCGGTGTTCTCCACCAGCGTGGGATCGGCCCGCCGGGCCGACGGCGGGTGGCTGGTCTCCGGCAAGTGGGCGTTCGGCAGCGGCTGCAAGCACGCGGCCTGGGCGGCCGTAGGAGTGACCTACGAGGACTCGGCAGGGCGGCCGGGCCGGGGGATGGCACTGCTGAGCCGCGAGCAGTACACGATCCTGGACGACTGGAAGGTCATGGGCCTGAAGGCCACCTCCAGCAACAGCATCACCGCCGAAGGGGAGGCGTTCGTCCCCGACCACCGCTTCGTCGACCTGGCCGACTTCCCCGCGGTCATGGACAGCGTGCGAAACCGCTACGCCGGCATCGGCTTCCGCAACGACACGCGCGCGCTCATGCTGATCACCTGTCTCAGCAACGTGGCCGTCGCACTCGGCATGGCCCGCGGCACCCTGGACTGCTTCGTGGAGCAGGCGACGGTCCGCAAGCCGTTCAACCTGCCCTACCCCACCGTGGCGGACATGCCGTCGACGCAGGTGGCCGCCGGTACGGCCCGCGCGATGATCAACGCCGCGGAGGCGACCGTCTTCGGTCACGCCGACGAGGTGGACCGCCGCGCCCTGGCCGGGATCGGGTTCACGGGCGCCGAGGAGTCCGAGATCACGATGGACCTCGTCTACGCGGTGCGGCTGTGCGCGGACGCTATCGACAAACTCCAACTCAGCCTCGGTTCCTCCACGGTGAGCCTCAAGAACCCGATCCAGCGCTTCGCGCGGGACGTACGCGTGCTGGCCACCCACGGCGCGATCCGCTTCGACCCGCTGGCCGAACTCAGCGGCCGCCAGCTCCTCGGGTTCGAGCCGTTTCCCATGTTCGCCGGCGGCGTGCCCCAGGTGGGCTGAGCCGGCCGCCACGCAGCAAGAAAGAAGGTGAGGACCATGTCGATCGACGATCACGGGCCCCAGGGGCTCATGAATCCCGGCTCCGGCCTCGTGCCGCAGCCCACACCGGTGGCACCGATGGACGCGCAGGCTCTGCGGGAAGCGTTCGGCCGTTTCCCGAGCGGAGTGATCGCGGTGTGCGGAATGGTGGACGACCGCCCCGTCGGAATGGCGGTGAGTTCCTTCACCTCCGTATCGCTGGCTCCGCCCCTCGTCTCGGTGTGCATGCAGACCTCGTCCCGCACCTGGCCGAAGCTCAAACAGCTGCCACGGCTGGGCCTGAGTGTCCTGGGCGAGCAGCAGGGAGAGGCGTGCCGCGCGCTCGCGGGCGCGGAGGAGAACCGGTTCGCGGATGTGCACTGGGAGACGACCGGAGAAGGAGCGGTGGTCCTTCCCGGCGCGGTCACCTGGTACACCTGCATGCTCCGCGCCGAACTCCCGGCGGGCGACCACATCATCGCCCTGCTGGAGATAGACCGCCTGTGGACGCTGCCGTCGGCCGAGCCGCTGGTCTTCCACGGAAGCCGCTTCCGGCGACTCGACGACGGCGACAGGTCGCCCGTCCCCGCCTGAGCGGGGCTGTCACCAGCTCGTCCCCATACAGATCAGTTTGTTGTTGCTCAACCTCAGTGAGGAGGGCCGATGTTCAAGCACATCGCCCCGGAGTTCGGGGCCGTGGAATCCCCTTGGCTGACGGATGCCGGACGTGAGCTGCGCGATCGAATCCGCGAGCTCAGGCCGCTGATCCGGGAGCAGGCGCGCGAAGGGGAGCGGATCGGGGCGTTGACTCCCGACGTGCTCAAGGCGCTCGACGGAGCCGGCGTCTACCGGATGACGATGCCGGTCGAGTGGGGCGGCACCGCTCTGGGCGCGCGGGACCTGGTCGAGGTGGTCGCAGCCCTGGGGGAGGGTGACGGCTCGGCGGCCTGGAGCGCCTTCGTCGGTGTCGGGCTGCGCAACTTCCTCGGGCTCCAGCCGGAGCTGATCGAGGAGATCCGCAAGGACGTCGAGGGCTGGGTGGGCCCGGCTCTCGTGGGCGCCTCCGTGTTCGCGACCACGGTCGGGGACGCCCGCAAGGTCGACGGCGGCTGGATGGTCAGCGGCCGGTGGGCGTTCGGCAGCGGCTGCAAGCACGCCCGCTGGGCGATGGTCGGGGTCGCCTTCGACCCGGCGGAGGCCGGCGGCACCGGACGCGGCGTGGTGGTGCTGGAGCGCGAGCAGTTCGAGATCCTCGACGACTGGCACGTGATGGGCCTCTCCGGAACATCCAGCAACAGCCTGCGGGTCACCGAGGAGATCTTCGTGCCCGACTACCGCTTCCTCGACCTCGCCGAGTTCCCGCCGCGGCTCGACCAGATCCGGCACCACTACACCGGCGCCGCCTTCAAGCAGAGCGGCCGGGCGCTGTTGATGACCGTGGCGCTCAGCAGCACCGCGATCACGCTGGGCATGGCCCGCGGTGCGCTGTCGTGCTTCGCCGAGCAGGCGATCAAGCGTAAGCCGTTCACCCTGCCCTACCCGAGCGTCGCCGACATGGCCTCGGCCCAGGTGGCCGCCGGGCGTGCGCAGGCGATGACCGTTCTCGCCGGGTCGACGATCGAACGCTTCGCGGACCAGGTGGACGCGCGTACCGAGGCCGGTCTCGAGTTCACCGACGACGAGGAGTCGGAGATCAGCCTCGCGCTCGCGTACGCGGCGAACCTGTGCGAGGACGCCGTCAACCTGCTCCAGAAGACGCTCGGTTCCTCGACCATCTCGCTGTCCAACCCGATCCAGCGCTTCGTCCGCGACGCACGCGTGGTCACCTCGCACGGCGCGATCCGCGTCGACCCGCTCGCCGAGCAGAACGGCCGACGCCTCCTCGGGCTCAAGCCCTTCCCCATGGTCGGCGCCGCAGTGCCCCAGCGTGGCGTCAATGCCCCTCAGCCTCCGGTGAGTTGAGACTGCCGCCGGTGGGCGACCTTGCGCTTCACCTTCCCGACCCGTTCATCTTCATGTCCACAATCTGCACTGAACTGTGCAGTACGTATTGATGGAAATCCTGGTGCCTCGATGACTTCAACACCCCCGCCGCTGTCACACGACTCCTCACTGCCACCGGTGCCACCGGTACCCGCCTCACCCGTGGCCTCCCCGTGGATCACCGACGAGGGCCGCCGGATCCGTGACCGGGTGCGCGAGCTGATCCCGCTGATCCGCTCCCAGGCCCAGGAGGGAGAGAAGATCGCCGCGCTCACCCCCGAGGTGCTCGAAGCGATCAACGACGCCGGTGTCTTTCGCATGTCCATGCCCGTCGAATGGGGCGGGTACGGGCTCGGCGCACGGGACCTGGTCGAGGTGATCAGCGCGCTCAGCGAGGGCGACGGCTCCGCCGGATGGGCCGGGTTCGTGGGCGTGGGTCTGAAGAACCTGCTCGCGATGGACGCACAGGTGGTCGACGAGGTGCGCGCCGAGACCGGGAACTGGGTCGGGCCGGCCATCGTGGGCGCCTCCGTGTTCGCGACCAAGGTCGGCACGGCCCGCCCCGTCGACGGCGGCTGGATGGTCCACGGCAAGTGGGCGTTCGGCAGCTGCTGCAAACACGCGAGCTGGGCGCTGGTCGGTATCGAGTACGACCCTGCCGAAGCCGGCGGGGGCGGCGGACGCGGCATGGTCGCGCTCCGCCTGGAGCAGTACGAGATCCTCGACGACTGGAACGTCATGGGCCTGTCGGGATCGGCCAGCAACAGCCTTCGCGTGCCGGACGAGGTGTTCGTCCCGGCTCACCGCTTCATCGACCTCGCCGACTTCCCGCTACGGTTGCAGCAGGTGCGCGACCGCTACACGGGCGCCGGCTTCGCACAGCGCGGTATGGCGCTGCTGCTCTGCGCGTCACTCGCGAACATCGCGATCGCCCTGGGGATGGCGCGGGGAGCGCTCGACTGCTTCACCGAACAGGCGGCCAGGCGCAAGCCCTTCACCCTTCCCTATCCCACGATCGGCGACATGGCCTCGGCGCAGGTCGCGGCGGGCAAGGCGCTCGCGATGATCAACCTCGCCGCCGCGACCATCGAAGGCACGGCCGACCAGATCGACGCACGCACGGCGCAGGGACTCGACTTCACCCCGCCGGAGGAGTCCGAGATCAGCCTCTCCATCGCGTACGCGGCGAACGTGTGCGAGGACGCGATCAACCTGCTGCAGAAGACGATCGGCTCGTCCACGGTGAGCCTCTCGAACCCGATCCAGCGGTTCGTCCGAGACGTCCGCGTACTCACCTCGCACGGCGCGATCCGCGTCGACCCGCTGGCGGAGCAGAACGGGCGGCGGCTCCTGGGCCTGCCCCCCTTCGCCATGATCGGCGGCGCCGTCCCCGAGCGCCGTGCCTCCACAGATCCCTCCCGAGACAAGGAGCCCATCCGCGCATGAACGACTTCAGCATCATCGACGGCATCGCGCACATCAACGATCCCGCGCTGTACCAGACCTGGCTCGACCGCGAGGACTACAAGGCCGCCGTCGCCCAGGCCGACACACCCGAGCGGACCGCCGTCAAGCGTCTGCTGGTCGACTTCGAGGCGGACCTCGCACGCATCGTGCGCGACGACACGGTGCAGGAGAACGTCGTCGACGTGATGAACCGTTACATCGTCAAGGACTACGTCCAGCACGACCCGAACGCGCCCGGCAACGGCCGGGACAACATCATCGAGCACTTCCGCAACGTTCCGACCGGTCCCGGCACTCCCACTCCGCCGCCGGTGGTGAGCGTGGTCCTGGACGGCGATCTGGCGACCGTCATGATGAAGCAGCCGACGCCGGACCCGGAGAACCCCGGCAAGACCTACGACTGGTACATCGTGACGGTGTTCCGCGTGCGCGACGGCAAGCTCGCCGAGCACTGGAGCGCCTTCCGCAAGATGGCCGCGCCCATGCCGGGGAACTGAGCAGCGAGCCCGGCCCGGTCACAGACCGTCGCCGCAGCACCCGCGCCGTCCACTTCCCCGTCGCGCAGCGGACGTACACCCGCCCGGTGACGCACGGCGGGTCCGAGGCCGACCTGGTCGTTCTCGGTCCCGCCCGGCACCCGCGGCCGACGCCGCAGAACCGAGGCGCTCCCCACCCCGCATCGCAGTCCGCCGCCGCCCGCGCCCGGTGACGAACGCGTCGGCGATGCCCAAGGACGAGAAAAGAGCACGAGATGACCATGACGTTGCCCAAAGTGAGCAGGTTCCCCGAGTCGCCCTATCTCAGCGAGGAGGGACGGCGCATGCGCGACGCGGTGCGCGCGGCGGCGCCCGGCCTTGCCGAACGTGCCCGCGAGGGGGAGTTGCGGGGCGCCCTCGCACCCGAGACGGTCTCGGTACTGCACGAGGTCGGGGTGTTCCGCATCACCGTCCCGGTGGAGCTGGGCGGGTTCGCATCCGGCGCACGCGACACCGCGGAGGTCGTGCGTGAGCTCGGACGCGTCGACGCGTCGGCCGGCTGGACGGTGATCGTCTCCAGCGCCGCCCGGGGCGCGCTCGCACTGAACGACCGCGTGAAGGAGGAGGTTTTCGCTGACATCGAGACCTGGCAGGGGCCGCTGCTGTTCGGTGCCACCGTCTTCGCGCCGAAGGTCGGCGACGGCCGCAAGGTCGAAGGCGGCTGGATGGTGAAGGGCCGCTGGGCGTTCGGCAGCGGCTGCAAGATCGCGAAGTGGGCCTCGGTAGGGTTCGAGTACGACGATCCCGACACCGGGGAACGGCGTCGTGCGATGGGGCTTCTCACCCAGGACCAGTACACGATCGTCGACGACTGGCACGTCATGGGCTTGAGCGCCACGTCGAGCAACAGCGTGCGGGCCGACGAGGAGGTGTTCGTCCCCGAGTACCGGGTCATCCACACCATGGACATGCCCGCGCGCATGGACGCCCTGCGTGGCAAGTACCAGGGACTCGGATTCATGCACTCCGCGACCGGAACCATGGTCGCCACGACGACGGCGTTCGCGGCGCTCGCCCTGGGCATGGCCGAGGGCGCTCTCAAGGCCTTCGTCGAGCAGGCCGCCAAGCGGCCGCCGTTCAACCTGCCGTATCCGACCATGGCCGACATGGCCTCGACGCAGGTCGTGGCAGGCAAGGCGAGGGCCGTCATCAACACGGCCGCAGCGGTCGTCGAGCGACAGGCCGACGAGATCGACCGGCGCGCGCTTGCGGGCGAGGACTTCCACCCGTCGGAGGAACCGGAGATCACGATGGACCTGGTCCATCAGATCCACGCGTGCCTCCAGGTGATCGACGGGCTTCAGCTGGCACTGGGTTCCTCGACCGTCGGCCTGTCCAACCCGATTCAGCGGTTCGTGCGGGACGTGCATGTGCTGGCGACCCACGGCGCGTTCCGGATCGATCCGATGGCCGAGATCAACGGTCGGGACATCTTCGGACTGGAGCCGCTCCCGGTGATAGCCGCCCTCGGTTCGCCCCCTCCCGGGAAGATGCCCCCGCAGGCGGCCAACGGCAAGTTCCCGGGCCCGGTGCCGCGCCCCGCGTGAACCGATTCCACCGGTGAGCCCGAGCAGCCGTGCTCCCAAAGGTCCGGCAGCAGCGCTCCGGGCGCTCGGAGAACTCGACGCATCTACGGGCGGATGCGCGCGGTGATACCGAGAACCCGCGGCGCAGGGGCGAGGCCGCAGCCCCTGTCGGCAGGCAGCCCCCACCACTGGGCGAGCAAGCCGGTTCTGCTCCTGGTCTGTCAGGCCCTGGCTCCAGAGCCCTCACGTTGTCGGAGCCGGTCGTGCGTCGGCACGGGCCCGGGCACGGCGCCACCCGGTTCGCTGCCCGCGCGCGGTCGAGCAACGGGCCGTCGCAAAGCAGCCGTTGCCACCGGCTGCTCCCCGAAAGACGACGCAGAACATGGTCGATGTCGGCACCTCCCGGACGGCGTGCCGACGTCGACCGCCGCCCTGCGGCCGTTTCGGCGCCGCGGGCACCACTCGCCGGAACAACTCCCACAGCGGTCACAACCGAAGCGTTTCACAGCGTCACAACCCCAGCCCATGACCGATCGAGCCGCCCTCTGAATAGCTCGCCGCGCCGATGGGGCCGCGGTGCATCCGTAACGGAGGCTTTCCCATGACCACTTCCGTGCCGAGGGGCGACACCGCCCCGCCTTCGTCCGAAGCAGGCTGGAAGTCCTACCTCGCCGATCTCTGGAAGGCACCAGCGAGCGCCAAGGCCGCGCTGGCAGGCTGTCTCCTCCTCATGCTGGTCAGTCCCTCCGGCCTGTCTGCCATGACGACGTTCATCGTGCCGGCGTTCGCCAAGGACACGGGCGCCGCCAAATCCGCCGGCATTCTCGTGTTCGTCTCCATCCCGCTGCTGATCGGGCCGATCGTCCTGCCCTTCGCGGGCCGTTGGGTGGATCGACTGGGCGCACGCAAGGTCGCGATCCCCTCCGCTGTCCTCTACGCGGCGCTGACGGCCCTCGTCCCGCTGTGCGGGTCCAGCGTGCCGACGCTGGCGGTCGTGCTCATCCTGGCGTCCGTGTTCGGCTTCATGTCAGGTCTGGCTGTCGTCTTCAAGGTTGTCTCGACCTGGCTGCCGCAGCACAGGGGCATCGGATTCGCCCTCATAGGCGTCGCCTCCAGTGTGGCCGCCGCCGTGTTCTCACCCGTCTTCCAGTGGCTGATCAGCGGCAGCGCCGACCTCGGGTGGAAGGGAACCTACGTACTCGTGGCTGCGGCGATCGCACTCGTGGCGATCCCGACCACCGTGTTTCTCATCTCGGAGCCGACGGAGCCGACGGAGCCGGTGGAGCAGACGAGGCGGATGGAGCCGACGGGGCGGATGGAGCTGACAGAGGCGATGGAGCCGACGAAGCGGCATATGACGGGGCCCGAAGCAGAGCTGCCGCGGCTTCCGGGCATCCCGCTGGGCAGGGCGGTCCGGACGCGCGTCTGGATCTCCATCACGGTCTCGCTCGCCTTCGCCGCGGCCGGCCCGATGACCGTGCGGCAGAACGCGGTCGACTTCTTCGGCGAGCGCGGATTCGACGAGGCGACGGTCTCGCTGTCCTTGTCCGCGCTGTTCGCCGCGTCCGTCGTCGGACTTGTCGTCGGTGGGATGATCCTGGACAGGACCGACCGGCCCCGGGTGGTGGTCCCGATGCTCGCGGCGGTGCCGGTGGGGCTTCTGACCGCCTTCCTGAATCACGGCTCGGCGCCGCTGCTGTTCTTCGCGATGATCCTCCTCGGCTTCGCCACCGGCGCCGAGTCGTCGCTGGGACCCTTCCTCGTCGCGCGGTACTTCGGCCTCGCCTCGTTCGCGCAGTTGCAGGGATTGACGCTGGCCATCTCCACCCTGTCGCTCGGTATGTCGCCGTTCCTGGTCAGCGCGGCGCAGACCGCGACCGGAAGCTACACGGTGCCGGTACTCGCGCTCACCGCGCTGACGGTGGTCGCCGTCGTCCTGGCGGCGGTACTGCCGAAGTTCCCCCCGCCGTGGAAGGCCGAAAACGCTCCCGATCAGACCACCGAGCCGGCGTGACGGCGTAATGGCATCTCGGCGTATCGGCACGATGCCGGGACGATCCCGTCATCGCCGTACGTCCGGACCAGAGCGTCCACAACGAGCGTCCTGCCTGGTCGGAGCGTTCGAGCCGGCCACAGTGCGGGTGGGGCTGGAGCGCTGGACGAGCGACGCATCCCCGGACGGCGACGACTCGGCCGTGCCGTGTGTCGAGCGCTCCGCCGATCTTCCGCAGACCCTTCTCGCGACCTGATGCGCCGTCGGCCACGAGGCCGCCCGGCCCCGCCTCGCCCTCCCCCCATGCGGAGAACCGATGAGTGACTCCCTTTCTGTGGCGCGCTCGCCGGAGGAAAAGCGGCACTCCTCCGACGGGCAGAGCCGGTTCGGACTCATATACGCCGGCCTGATGGCCGTGATGCTGCTCGCCTCGCTCGACCAGACCATCGTCAGCACCGCACTGCCCACCGTCGTCGGTGAACTGCACGGTGTGACACACATGGCGTGGGTGACCACGGCCTACATTCTGGCCGCCACCGTGGTGATGCCCGTGTACGGCCGCCTCGGTGATCTGCTCGGCCGCAAGAGGCTCTACATCGGTGGCATCGTCATCTTCCTCGCAGGTTCGACGCTCGCCGGATCCGCGCAGGACATGGCGATGCTGATCACCGGCCGGGCCGTCCAGGGGCTGGGCGGCGGCGGGCTGATGATCACCTCGCAGGCGATCGTCGCCGATTTGGTACCGCCCCGGCAGCGCGCGAAGTACATGGCTCCGGTCGGTGTCATCTTCGGACTGTCATCCGTCGTAGGCCCGCTGCTCGGCGGTTGGTTCACCGACAGCGCCGGCTGGCGCTGGTGCTTCTGGATCAACCTGCCGGTCGGCCTGCTCGCACTTGCCGTGTGTGCCGTGGCGCTGCAACTGCCGCGCAAGGCACGCAAGGCCACGATCGACTACATCGGCATCACACTCATGACCGCGGCCGTCGCCTGCACCGTCCTGGTCGCGGACTGGGGCGGCACCGAACATTCCTGGAGCGACCCGCTCATCCTCGGCCTTGCAGGTGCGGGCGTCGGTTCCTGGATCCTGTTCTTCTACTCGCAGAGCCGCGTGGCCGAACCGGTCATCCCGTTGCGCCTGTTCCGCAGCCCCATCTTCGACATCGCGACCCTCATCGGCATGATCGTGATCGGGATCGGGATGTTCGCGGTCGTCAGCTACCTGCCGACGTATCTCCAGATGGTCTACGGCGTGACCGCCGCGCAGTCCGGCTGGTTGCTGCTGCCGATGGTGGTCGGCCTGATGGGTGCGAGTCTGCCGGTCGGCCGACAGATGAGCCGGACCGGCCGCTACAGGATCTATCCGATCGCCGGTTCGCTCGTCATCGCCGTCACGGCTCTGATGCTCTCCACCCTCGAGGTGGACACTCCCCTCACTCTGCTCTGCGGGTACCTCTTCCTCATGGGCGTGGGCATCGGCCTCATGTCCCAGACTCTCGTCCTGGCCGTGCAGAACGCCTTCCCAGCCGCCGACGTGGGGACCGCGACCTCCGCCAACAACTTCTTCCGCGAGATCGGTGCGACGGTCGGGACCGCCGCGGTCGGCGCGGTCTTCACCAGCCGACTGTCCGGCCAACTCGGCACCCGGCTGTCCTCGAGTGGCCTCAAGGCAGTCGGCGACACGGACTCCCTGACCCCCGCTCTGGTCCATGCCCTGCCGGCCCGTGTGCAGGACGCCGTGGTCGCGGCCTACCAGCACGCCCTGACCCCGGTGTTCGCCTACCTGGTCCCGTTGTTCCTCGTCGGTGCTGTGCTGGCCGTCGTGCTTCCCGAAAAACGGCTCGCCGGCGATGTCGGCGGACCAGAGAAGAAATGAGCGCGCGCCCGACGGATTGGAGACGAAGGCTCTGTGAGGGGACGGACCACACGACTTGGAAGCGCCGGAAGCCGTTGCGCCGAAAGCCACTGAGGCGCACGGTGGCAGCACTTCAACGCGACAGCGTTGCCCGGGCCCGGGCTGCCCGTTCCGACCGCGGGGTCCGCGGCGGCCGGCGGGCGGGCCGTTCACATGCCGGAGCACCAGGGCCACCAGCTGATCAACACGGTTCTGGGGGCCTGGGGACCCTGGGTACTACACCACCAAGTCGACTGCGATCACGGATGTTTCGGCGCTGCGGATTCTGGTGGTCATCGTCGTCGTTCTCGATGTGAGGCGTAGGGGTGGAGGCGACGCCGGTACGAGGGCTTCTTCAGGGGCCACTACGAGCTCGTAACAGGATCACGGGTGGGCCTTCTTGAGGCGTCGCCGGCAGATGAGGCTGCATGCCAGGGAGACGAAGGTGTCGTGGGGTTCGAGGCGTCGTTCCCGTCGGATGGCGAGGCGTTTGAACTGGTGGAGGAGGGCGAAGGCCTGCTCGACGACGTAGCGGAGTTCGTGAAGTTCAGCCGTGTGGCGTGCCTGCTACCGGTTGGCCGCGAGGAAGTCCTCCAGGATCTCGACAAACCGTGCCGGCTGCTCCTCGGCCGGGTAATGGCCGCAGTCGTCGAGGACGACCTCCGTGACGTCGTCGGCCGCCAGCCGCATCGTCTGGGCGGCGTTCGCGCCGCTCCACAGCGCGCCGCCGACGGCGAGCACCGGCAGCGTCAGCCGGGTCCTGCTGCGCTGCTCGTTCTGCGCGATCGTCTCGTCCAGCGCCCGGTAGTACGCGAAGCTCGCCCGCAGCGCGCGAGGATCCGCGGCGATCGCGTCGACGTAGACGTCGACGGCGTACGCGGGGATCGCGGTCCGCGTGGCGGCCTTGGTGGCGAACTGCCAGCCGAAGAAGAGCCGCTCCCGTCCCCGGACCAGTTCCTCGTTGAGGTCGGTGAGCCGGTTGAAGCCGAACTGCCAGAGCTTCAGGTTGACCTCGGCCGGGCCGAAGAACGGCGGGGACGGCGTGAGACCGGGGATCACTGCTTCGAGGATGGCGAGCCGGCCCACCCGCTCGGGGTGATCGGCGGCGAGGGCGTATCCGGTCCACGTACCGATGTCGTGGCCGACCACGTCGAACCGGTCGTGCCCGAGCGCGGCCATCAGCGCGACCAGATCGGCGGCGAGCGTGCCGGCGTCGTACCCGTCGTCGGGCTTGTCGGAGAGCCCGGCCCCGCGCGAGTCGACGGCCACGACGGTGTGCCGGCGGGCGAGCGCGGGCATCACTTCCCGCCAGGCGTACCAGGTCTGGGGCCACCCGCCGACCAGCAGCAGTGCCGGGCCGTCCCCACCGGTGACCGCGTGCAGCCGCAGTCCGTTCACCTCCACGAGCCGGCTGGTGAAGACGTCGAGGAATCCGTCAGGCAGCCGCAGCGAACTCAAGCTTGTCATGCCGGTGACCATACCCATCCTTGAACGATCGGTACAAGATGCGTAGGCTGACGGACCATGGCAGGCCGCAAGCAATTCGACGTGGACGAGGCGCTACGACGTGCGATGCACGTCTTCTGGCGCTGGGGTTATTCGGAGGCCTCGATCGACCGCCTGACCGAAGGCACGGGCCTGGGCCGGGGCTCGCTCTACGGCACCTTCGGCGACAAGAGCGCCCTCTTCCGCAAGAGCCTCCAACGGTACGCGCAGACCTACCACCCGCTGTACGGGCAGGCGCTGTCCGGCCCCCACCCGAGCCCGAGCGCCGTTGTGGCCGCCTTCCTGCAGGTCGCCCTGAACCGTATCGCCGACCCGACGGTCCCGGACGGCTGCCTGCTCACGGTGTCGGCAACGCAGTTCCCGGCGCTTGACGCGGAGGGCCGGGCGATGGCCCGCGCCATGATCGACGGTTTGCGGGCGAGGCTGGAGCAGGCATTGCTGGCGGCGGGGGCCGGTGAGCAGGAGGCAGCAGAGCTGGCGTTGTGCACGCTGGCGACGAACAAATCTCTGGCGGTGCTGAGCCGCGCCGGCTTCTCGGGCGAAGACCTGGCAACCGTCGCGGCAGCCGCCGCCAAGAATGCCAAGGCTCTGCCGAATCGACCGGCCGAACCGTCGGGGCCGCGATAGACGAGAACGACTCCGTCGCCCATGGATCCGCAGAGACCTTGGGGCAGCCGACGGCTCGGCAGGAAGCGACTCGGCCCAGCCCTCAGGGGGCTGAGTCGACCCCGGCGACGAAATCGTCCCACCGGGGGAAGAAGCTCACCTGAGCCGCCTCGGGCTTCGGGTTCCTGGAGCTCGTATCAGGATCATGGGTGGGCCTTCTTGAGGCGTCGCCGGCAGATGAGGCTGCATGCCAGGGAGACGAAGGCGCCGTGGAGTTCGAGGCGTCGTGACCTGGTGCCGGTTACCCGTCCTGCCCGGAAGCAGGCCCTGGCCGATCTGCTGTCACGGCTGGAGTGGGCTGCGGGCGCCGATGTGACCGGGGCAACCGCCAAGGACATCGCGGCGGTTCAGAGCGACGTCGCCCGGGACATGGGCTGGTGGTTCCGCCGTGGTCTCCGGTTAGGGTGAGAACCTCGGCATGGTGGAGCAGGCGGTCGATCATCGCGGCGGCGACAACGTCGTCGGAGAAGGTCTCTCCCCGGCGCGAAGGGCAGGTTCGCGGCGTCCTGGTCGTACGGGAGGTAGCCCACCTCGTCGATGATGATCAACTTGTGGCGGCGGATCTTCTTCAGCTCCGCTTCGAGCGGGCCGGCCTGGGGGCCGCGGCAAGGCGTGCGATCCAGTTGCCTGCGGTGTCGAACAGGGCCGAGTAGCCGGAGTGAGCGGCAGCCGGGAGGGAAGCCGTCGCGCGTCTGGGAGCCCAGCCGAGAGCACGGCTTCCACATCGTGCGTCACACGTACGCCTCGGTGATGCTCGAAGCCGGTGAGCCGATCGTCTCACCGCCTACCGTGCACGAGGTCGTCAGCGCCTCTCGTAGATGCGTTTGTGGCCGCGCAGCGATGCCAGTCGGAAGGGCCCGGTGGTCTGCGGCGGAGTGGGGTGGTCGCCGCCGTCGGTCGGGAAGGACCGCTCGTGCAGCTCGCGGTAGGCGGCGTAGTCGAGTGTCCTGCGCCGGCCGATTGCCTCGTGGTGCGCTGCGGTCCGCAGGTGCTCCCGGTAGCCGGGAACGGCGGTCCCGGCGAAGAACTCGGCGACGCTGCCGGAGCCGTAGCTGAGGAAGCCGATGGGCCGGTCGGTCAGGTCGTCCGCCTGGTCGAGCAGCGCGGCGAGGCCAAGGTACGCCGACGCTGTGTAGCTGTTGCCGACGACCCTGTTGTAGGCCGTGGTTCGCCCGACGGCTTGCTTGAGCCGGGCCTCGTCGGTGTCGTACCCGCAGGTGTTCAGCAGGTGGCGGTGCGCCTTGTAGGCCATCTTCGTGAACGGCTGGTGATAGCAGAACGCGGTGAACTCGTCGAGCGAACGGCCGCCCTGCTCCGCGTAGTCCTTCCAGGTGCTTTCCACCGCTTGCAGATATGCGGTGATGGACTCCTCCCCGTCGACCAGCGCGGCGTCACGGTAGTTCGGCCGCCAGAAGTCCATGACATCGGCGGTGAACAGGCCCGACGGTTCCTCGATGCGGACCAGCGCGGGATCCGAGGCGACCAGCATGGCCACCGCCGCCGCGCCCTGGGTCGACTCACCCGGGCTGTCCAGGTCGTACTTGGAGATGTCGCTCGCGACCACGAGGATCTGCTGGAGGGGGTCACGCAGCACGAGGCCGATGGCGAACTGCAGGGCCGCCGTGCCCCCGTAGCAGGCCTGCTTCAGCTCGACGACCCTGGTGGCCGATGGCAATCCGAGCAGCGAATGGACATACACGCCGGCCGACTTGGCCTGGTCGATCGACGACTCTGTCGCGAACACGACCGTCCGGATCCGTTCGGTGCCGTGCTGGGCGATGATCGGCGCGGCGGCGGCCGCGCCCATGGTCACGATGTCCTCGTCGGCGGCGGGTACGCTCATCGACTGCTGGCCTATACCCACATGATATTTGCCGATCTCGGTGCCGTTGTGACCGGCGAGTGCCGTGTGCGGCAGGACGAACTCGGTTGTCGCGAGTGACAGATCGTGAATTCCTATGGCGCAATCGATGGGCATGCTCTGGTACCGACCTTTGCTGTCTTGTTGTCGTGTTCCTGCTGGAAGTGAGCCGCATACGGCTGTCGACGCGGCGACTTCGTTCCACCGGCCTTGCCAGGCGGCGGCCTGGTGCCGACGGCCGCGTCGCGAGGAGGGCCGCCGCAGGACCGGTACGGGCAGCGGTGCCGCATGGTTGCGGGTGGTGGTGTCGGCCGGGAAGACGGCGGAGCGGGTACAAGCGCCCGACCTCGCGGGTGGACGGGGCCTTGCCCGGAACGATCTCGAGTCCGACGGACCGACCGCATTCAAATGGACGGTGCCGCTGTGATTGCAGGAGAAGGCACCGGCTTGCGCCGTGTCAGGGCCTCGGCGACCCGGTGATCCGGGACAGACGGTCGGTGAGCGCGGCCGTCACCTCTTTGCTCCGGTCCACCAGATAGAAGTGGCCGCCCGGAAAGACGAGCGAGTCGAACGAGGCGGTGGTGTGGTCGCGCCAGGCATCGACGTCCGCGGACGAGACCTTGGGGTCGGTCCGGCCGTTGAGCGCGGTCACGGGGCACGTCAGGGGCGGGCTGGGCACGTAGCGATAGTCCTCCACCATGTGGTAGTCCGCCCGTATGACCGGCAGGGCGAGCCGCATGAGGTCCTCGTCGGCGAAGATACGCGGGTCCGTGCCACCCAGCCTGCGCATCTGCTGGAGCAGGGTGGCATCGTCCAGCTGTGGGCCGAACTCCCGCCTGTGCCGGGACGGCGCACCGCGTCCGGACACGAACAGGGCGACCGGGGGACGGCCCATGGCTTCCAGCCGTCGGGCCGTCTCGAAGGCCACCATCGCGCCCAGGCTGTGCCCGAAGAGGGCGAACGTGCGGTCGGTCCAGGGCGTCAGCTCGGTGACGAGCGCTTCGGCGAGTGCGGCCAGGTCCTTCATCGGGGGTTCAGCCCGGCGCTCCAGGCGTCCGGGGTACTGCACTGCGAGGACCTCGGTGTCCGGTGCCAGCCGCCGGGCCAGGCCGCTGTAGAAGGTCGCCGAGCCGCCCGCGTGCGGCAGGCACACCAGCCGGGCCGGCGCCTCCGGAGCGGGCGCGTACCGCCGTATCCACGATGAGGCCAGGGGGGATTCGCGCGGGGACATGCCCCTCCTTGGGTTGGTCGTCGCCGCTCACTGTAGGGACGGCCGGATCCGGCGCGCATCCCTCGCCCTGGTAGCGGGAGGTTCGGGCCCGGCGATCTCCTACCAGGCTGAGGGATGTTCGGGGGCGGGGGCCGTCCTAGCCTCCAGGAGGACCGAGCCGAAGAACCGCGCCTGCGCACCTCCTTCGTGCGCCGCGACAACTCGTGAAGGCCGACGGCACCGCAGTGTCGCCGGCGGACGAGCCGCTCCGTGAAAGGACGTGCGACACGTGCGTGCTGACCTGATCGAAGTCCTGCCCGACATCCTCAGGAGGAACGCGGCCCGCTTCGCCGGCAAGGTCGCCTTCTCGGACAGCCGACGGGCGGTCACCTACGATCAGTTGGAGGAGCGGACGCGTCGGCTGGCCGGGCATCTGACCGGACTCGGCGTGCGGCGCGGCGATCGGGTGGCGATCTGCCTGCGCAACTGCGTCTCCATGGTCGAGAGTTACCTCGCGATCGTCCGAGCCGGCGGCGTGGGCGTTCCGCTCAACCCGGCATCCACCGCAACCGAGTTGGACTGGCTGCTGGCGGACAGCGGCGCCGCCGTGGTCGTCACCGACGCCGTGCACGCGCCGGAGTTCCTGCGGCTGTCCCCGTCGGCATCCGGCGTCTCGGTGCTGGTGACGGGCGCGAACCCGGCGCCGGAGGGCACCCGTTCGTTCGACGAGCTGGCGGGCACCGAGCCCGCCACGCCCGCGCCGGACGATCTCGACCTGGACGACCCGGCGTGGATGTTCTACACATCGGGAACGACCGGAAAGCCGAAGGGGGTGCTGTCCACCCAGCGCAACTGCCTCTGGTCCGTCGCCTCTTCCTACGTCCCGATACCGGGACTCTCGCCGCAGGACCGGGTGCTGTGGCCGCTGCCGTTGTTCCACAGCCTCTCCCACATCGCGTGCGTGCTGTCGGTGACCGTGGTCGGGGCGAGCGCCCACCTCATGGACGGCGCGTCCGCGGAGGACGTCCTGGCTGCACTGCGCGCCCACCGGTCGACCTTCCTGGCCGGCGTTCCCACCACCTACCACTACCTGGTCGAGACGATCCGCCGGCAGCCGTTCTCGCTGCCCGACCTGCGGATCGGCCTGGTCGGCGGCGCGGTCGCCGACTCCGAGCTGTGCCGCGCGTTCCGCGAGAGCTTCGGCACCCCCCTGGTGGACGCCTACGGGAGCACGGAGACGTGCGGGGCGATCACCATGAACCCGCCTGACGGCGTGCGAGTCGACGGCTCCTGCGGGCTGCCGGTGCCCGGAGTCGAGGTCCGCCTCGTCGATCCCGACACCGGCACGGACGTCCCCACCGGGCGTGAGGGCGAGGTCTGGGTCAGCGGCCCGAACGTCATGCTCGGCTACCACGATCGGCCCGAGGAGACGGCCGCGGCGACGAGGGACGGCTGGTACCGCACCGGCGACCTGGCCCGGCGCGACGAGCACGGCTACTTCACCGTCTGCGGCCGCATATCGGACCTTGTGATCAGAGGCGGCGAGAACCTCCACCCGGAGGAGGTCGAGACGGTACTGCGCGCGGCGCCGGGTGTGGCCGACGCCGGTGTGACCGGAAGGCCGCACGACACCCTCGGAGAAGTACCGGTCGCCTACGTCGTCCCGACCTCCGACGAGCTGGACGTCTCGGCGCTGGTCGAGCTGTGCCGTGCGCGGCTGGCGGCCTTCAAGGTGCCCGAGGAGATCTACGAGGTCGCCGCGATCCCGCGTACCGCCTCGGGCAAGATCACGCGGCGCAGGCTCGCCGAGCTGCCCGCCGTGCTGAGGTACGCCGCGAGCGGTCACCACGACGACCTGTTCGAGGTCGACTGGGTGCGGACTTCCGCCCCGGCGTCCGGCGCCGGCCCCGCGTCCTGGGCGATCGTGGGCCCCGGGGCCGCCGCACTGGCCGCCGCTTGGCCGGGCGGCGCCGCCCACCACACCGATCTGGCCGGCGCCGACGGCACCGCGGAGGTGACCGTGGTCCTGCCGGCCGACGGCACCGGGCGGGATCCCGTGGCGGCGGCCCGCACCGGCGCCCGGCAACTCGCCGACTGGCTCGCCCGGCCGGAACACGGCCGGGGTCGCCTGCTCGTCCTCACGCGCGGCGCCGTGCCGGCGCGCCCCGAGGACGGTGCGCCGGATCCGGCCCAGGCCGCACTCCGCGCCGCCGTGCGCGCCGTGCAGACGCGGTACCCGGACCGGCTGGTCCTCGCCGATCTGGACGGTGCCGACGGCGGGCCGGTGCCGGCCGAGCTGGCGACGGGGCTCGGGGCGGACGAGCCGTGGCTGGTGCTGCGGTCCGGTGTGCCGTACGTGCCGAGGCTGGTGCGGGTACCGGTGGCCGATCGACCTAGGCGGCCCTGGCCCGGCGCGAAGGGCACCGTCGTGGTGACCGGCGCCGCCACGGTGCGCGGGGCGGCGGTCGTCCGCCACCTGGCCTCGGTCCACCAGGTCCAGCACCTGCTGCTGGTGGGCGAGGAGGGCTCCCTCGATCTGGACGTCGCCGGGGCGGACGTACGCTGGTCGTCCGGCGATGAGCGGTCCCTGCGGACCGCGATCGCCGGAGTGGCCGCTCCGGTGACCGCTGTCATCCACACGGGCGGCGACTTGGCTCCGGCAGCCTTCCTGGCCGCCGCCACGGCCGGGCAGCCCCACGAGCGGACGTTCCTGGTGATCGCCGATCCGGCCGAGCCGGTGGTCGCGCCCGGCGGCACCGATGAGACGGAGGATCCGGACGCGCTCGTCTCCGCCGTCCTCGCCGAAGCCGTGGCCCGCCGCCACGGCGGGTCCCTTCTCGCCTGGCCGCAGGGCGAGGCCGCCGATCCGCACAGGGCTCGCGGCGGGCTGTCCGCCCTGGACACCCTGCTCGCCGGGGACCGTTCGTCCCTGCTCTGCCTCCACGTGCGCCGACCGGCCGCCGACGCCGCCGTTCCGCCACTGCTGCGAGCGTTGTTCCCGGAGGGCTCCGCGCAGAGCCGTCCCGACGACGCCGTCACGGCCACCCTCCACGACGAGCTGACCCGTCTCGACGAGCGGGCCCGGCGCGTCCGGTTGGAAGACCTGGTCATGGAGCTGACCGCGAGCGTGCTGCCCTGGTCCGCTCCGCAGGCCCCCACGGCCGACCGTGCCTTCCGCGACCTCGGCCTCACCTCCGTCGCCGTGGTGGAACTGCGCAACCGGCTCATCGAGCGCACCGGACTGCGGCTGCCCACCACCGTCACCTTCGACCACCCCACCCCACGTGCCTTGGCCGAGCACCTGCTCGCCGAGGTGTTCGGGGGCCCCCGGCCGGTCCCGGAGGCCGTCCCGGCCGCCGAGGCGGACGACCCGGTGGTGATCATCGGCATGGCCTGCCGCCTGCCCGGAGGCGTCAGCAGCCCCGAGGAGCTGTGGCGTCTGGTCTGCGAGGGGCACGACGCGCTGTCGCCGTTCCCGACCGACCGCGGCTGGAACATCGAGGACCTGTTCGATGCGGACCCCGCCCGCTTCGGCACCTCGTACGTCGACCGGGGCGGATTCCTGCCCGACGCCGGGGAGTTCGACGCCGGCTTCTTCGGGATCTCGCCACGGGAGGCACTGGCCATGGACCCCCAGCAGCGACTGCTGCTGGAGACCTCGTGGGAAGCCCTGGAGCACGCCGGCATCGACGCGTCGACCCTGAAGGGTGCCGACGTGGGCGTCTTCTCCGGGGTGATGGAGCAGGAGTACGCCGCTTCCGGTGCCGTACCGGAGGCGAGCGAGGCGTTCGCCACCGCGGGCCGCGCGGCCAGCGTGGCGTCCGGGCGCGTCAGTTACGTGTTCGGGTTCGCCGGGCCCGCGGTCACGGTGGACACGGCGTGCTCCTCCTCCCTGGTCGCCCTCCATCTGGCAGCCCAGGCCCTGCGTTCGGGGGAGTGCTCCATGGCGCTGGCCGGCGGCGCCACAGTGATGGCCACCCCCCGGACCTTCGTCGAGTTCTCCCGGCAGCGGGCGCTGGCGAGCGACGGCCGCTGCAAGTCGTTCGCCTCGGCCGCGGACGGCACCGGATGGGCCGAGGGCGCCGGCGTGCTGGTGCTGGAACGCCTCTCCGACGCTCGGCGCCACGGACACCGCGTGCTCGCGGTGATGCGCGGTTCCGCGGTGAACCAGGACGGCGCGTCCAACGGCCTGACCGCGCCGAGCGGCCTCGCCCAGCAGCGGGTCATCAACCGGGCCCTGGCCGCGGCCGGCTTGTCCGCGGCCGACGTCGACGCCGTCGAGGGCCATGGCACGGGAACGGTGCTGGGGGACCCCATCGAAGCCGGGGCGCTGCTCGCCACCTACGGGCAGGGGCGCGACCCCGGACTTCCGCTGTGGCTCGCGTCGTTGAAGTCGAACATCGGCCACACCCAGGCCGCGGCCGGGGTGGCCGGTGTGATCAAGACGGTGCAGGCGCTGCGGCATGCGGTGCTGCCGGCCACCCGCCATGTCGACGAGCCGACGACGAAGGTCGACTGGTCGGCGGGCGCGGTGTCCCTGCTGACGGAGAACCGGCCCTGGCCGGACACCGGGCGCCCGCGCCGTGCCGGAGTCTCCGGCTTCGGGCTCAGCGGCACCAATGCCCACGTCATCCTGGAGGAAGCACCAGCAGCCCGTGAGGAGCCTTCGGCAGCCCGTGAGGAGCCTCCGGCAGCCCGTGAGGAGGCGCCGACGGCAAGGGAGAAGACGCCGACGGCGCCCGCGGTGATACCGCTGGTGCTGTCCGCCCGCAGCGAGGGCGCGCTGCGCGGCCAGGCCCGGCGGCTGGCGGCCCTCCTCGAAGACTCCGGCGACTCCTGGGCGGACGCGGCCTCGGCGCTCGTGTCCCGCAGGGCCGTCCTGGAGGAGCGCGCCGTCGTCCTGGCCGGCAGCCGGGCGGAGGCCTTGGCCGCGCTGGCGGCACTGGCCGCGGGGGAGAGCAGCCCCTCCGTGGTGCGCGGGACCGCCGCCGCGCCCGACAGGCATCGCCAGGTCGTCATGGTGTTTCCGGGCCAGGGCTCCCAGTGGACTGGCATGGGGCGGGAACTGCTCGCTCACTCGCCGGTGTTCGCCGAGCGGGTCGGCGAGTGCGCGCGCCTGCTCGCACGGTGGGCCGACTGGTCGCTGCTCGACGTCCTGCGCGGCGACGCCGATCCGGAACTGCTGCACCGGGTGGACGTTGTACAGCCCGCCAGTTTCGCCGTCATGGTCGGGCTGGCGGCGGTGTGGGAGTCGGTGGGCGTGCGCCCGGACGTGGTCGTCGGGCACTCGCAGGGCGAGATGGCCGCGGCCTGCGTGGCAGGCGCCCTGTCGCTGGAGGACGCGCTGCGGGTGGTCGCGCTGCGCAGCCAGGCCATCGCCGCACGCCTGTCCGGCCGTGGCGGGATGGCCTGGGTCGCGCTGGGTGCCGACGCCGCGGCGGAACGCATCCGGCCCTGGGGCGGCCGGCTGGCGGTCGCGGCGGTGAACGGTACCGCCTCGGTCGTCGTGTCCGGTGCGGCCGACGCGCTGGACGAGGTACTGGCGGAGCTGGCCGCCGAGGGGGTCCGGGTGCGCCGGGTCGCGGTGGACTACGCCTCGCACAGCGAGCAGGTGGAGGACATCCGCGGTGCGCTGGAGGAGGCGCTGGGCGGGCTCGACGCCAAGGCTCCGGTGGTGTCCTTCCACTCAACCGTCACCGGTGAGCCGGTCGTCGACGCGGGCGTTCTCGACGGCGAGTACTGGTGGCGGAACCTGCGCCGGCAGGTCCGGTTCGGGCCGGTTGTCGGTCAGTTGCTGGACCAGGGCCACGATGTCTTCCTGGAGGTCAGCGCCCATCCGGTGCTGGTGCAGGCGGTCACCGAGATCCTGGACGAGGCCGCCGTGCCCGCGGTGGTCACCGGGTCGCTCCGCCGGGACGACGGCGGTCCGCTCAGGCTGGCGGCCTCGATGGCCGAACTGTTCGTGCGCGGGGTGGCGGTGGACTGGACCGGCCTGCTGCCGGCCCCGGGCGCGGACTGGGTGGAGTTGCCGACGTACGCCTTCGACCGGCGGCACTACTGGCTTCGGCCGTCACCCGCAGCCGACCCGGCGTCGTTGGGGCTCGCCGACGCCGGGCACCCGCTGCTGGGCGCACTGGTCCGGATGCCCCACCCGGGCGGCGTGGTCGCCACCGCCCGGTGGTCGGTCGCGACGCACCCCTGGCCGGCCGCGGCCGACGACCCGGTCGTCGTACCCGAGGCCGCCCTCGTGGAACTGGCCGTACGCCTCGGTGACGAGACCGGCACACCCGTCGTCGACGAGCTGACCGTCGACCGTTCGGTGATCCTGCCGCGCCACGGCAGCCGCGTCGTCCAGGCCGTCGTCGGCGAGGCAGGTCCGGACGGGCGCAGGCCTGTCGAGGTGCGCTCGCGTGCCGAGGGGGCCGCGCCGGACGGGCCGTGGACAGGGCACGCACACGGCGTCCTGGCCTCCGCCTCCGCCTCCGCCTCCGCCTCCGCCTCCGAGGCCGCGGCCCTGCCCGGCCTCGGCGCCCCCGCCGAGGTCGCGCTGCCCGAATCCGCGCTGGGCGATGCGCCCCGCTACGGCATCCACCCCGTGCTGCTGGACGCCGCCGTCCGCACCGCCCTGCCCGAGGACACCCGGGCCACGCGGTGGACCGGGGTGCGGCTGCTGACCTCCGGCGCGTCCGCGCTGCGCGTGCGATCGGGCGTCACGACGCCGGCCGGTGACGGACACCGGGTGGGGGGCCTGGAACTCGTCACCGCAGCAGGCCAGCCGGTCATGACCATCGACAGCCTTCAAGCGGAACCGGTCACCGAGGACCACGGCGGACCGGCGGACCATCTTTTCTCCGTCGAGTGGGGAGAATGGAGCCCCGGGGAGCGGGCCGCCGTCGACGTCCGGCACGTCGCCACGCCCGCCGATCTCACCGCGGCGACCGGCGCGGATCTGCTGGTGTACGAGGCGGACCCCGGGGAGCCGCGGGCGGCGGTTGCCTCGGCGCTGGCCGTGCTCCAGGCGTTCGTCGCGGCTCCGGGCGCCGGTACGGCCCGGTTGGCCGTCGTGATCCCCGACGGTACCGATCTCGGCGCGGCCGCCGTCGGCGGCCTGGTGCGCTCGGCTCAGTCGGAACACCCGGGCCGGATCGTGCTGGTCGAGGCCGACGAGGCGGGCCGGGCACAGGTGTCCGCCGTCGCGACGGGCGGCGAACCGTGGCTGCGGATCAAGGGCGGGCGCACCGAGGTGCCCCGCTTGGCCAGGCGGGCCCCCACGGGTGCCGCGCGCCCGCTGGATCCGGCGGGCACGGTGCTGATCACCGGAGGCACCGGCACGCTCGGCGCCCTGACCGCGCGGCACCTGGTCACCCGGCACGGTGTACGGCACCTCGTACTCGCCGGGCGGCGGGGTCCCGCGGCGGAGGGCGCCGGCGAACTGGCGGCCGAACTGACCGCGCTCGGCGCGAACGTCACGGTCGCCGCCGTCGACGTGGCCGACCGCACCCAACTGGCCGCACTCATCGACGCGGTCCCGGCGGAGCACCCGCTCACGGCCGTCGTGCACAGCGCCGGCGCCCTCGACGACGGCGTGCTCACCGCGCTGACCCCGAGCCGCCTCGACACGGTGTTCCGTCCCAAACTGGACGCGGCGCTGCACCTCGACGAACTGACCCGGGACCTGGACCTCGCCGCCTTCGTGCTCTTCTCGTCGGCCGCCGGGGTGCTCGGCAACCCCGGGCAGGGCAACTACGCCGCAGCCAACGCCGCGCTGGACGCGCTGGCCGCGCGGCGGCACGAACTCGGGCTGCCCGCGGTGTCCGTCGACTGGGGCTACTGGAGCCGGTCCAGCGGACTGACCCAGCACCTGGGCCGCGCCGACCTGCGGCGCAACGAGTCCATCGGCATGGCCGGGCTTTCCGACGCCGAGGGCATGGCCCAGTTCGATGCCGCGCTGCGGGCCGGCCCGCAGTCCGTCGCGGCGAAGTTCGACCCGGCCGCCCTCGCGGCCGCCGACGCCCCGGTACCCGCCCTGCTGCGCGGCCTGGTCCCGCGGCGCCGCCCGGTCGCCCGCGCCGCGGTCACGGACGGACGGCCGACCACGGCCGAGCGACTCACCGGGCTGCCGCCCGCCGAGCAGACCGCCGCACTGCTTGAATCGGTACGCCGGCACGCCGCGGCGGTCCTCGGCCACGCCGGGCCCGAATCCGTGGGCCCCGACCGGACGTTCAAGGACGCCGGGTTCGACTCGCTGACCGCGCTGGAACTGCGCAACCGGCTGGCCGCGGAGACCGGCCTGACCCTGTCACCGGCGATGATCTTCGATTACCCGAGGCCCGCCGCGCTCGCCGGGCACCTGCGGGCCAAGCTCCTGGGCGAGCCGACAAGCTCTCCGGCCTCGGTACGACCGGCGGCGCCGCCCGCGGAGGAACCGATCGCCGTCGTGTCGATGGCGTGCCGCTTTCCGGCCGGGGTGCGGAGCCCGGAGGACCTGTGGCGGGTGGTGTCCGAGGGAATCGACGCGGTCGGCGCCTTCCCCGAGGACCGCGGCTGGGACACCGACGGACTCTTCCACCCCGACCCCGACCACCCCGGCACCACCTACGTCCGCCACGGCGCCTTCCTCGACGACGCCGCCGGGTTCGACGCGGCCTTCTTCGGTATCTCGCCGAACGAGGCGCTGGCGATGGATCCGCAGCAGCGGCTGCTCCTGGAAACGGCCTGGGAGACGTTGGAGCGGGCCGGCATCGACCCCACCGAACTGGCCGGCCAGGACGTCGGGGTGTTCGCCGGCATCAACAGCCACGACTGGTCGGTACGGCTGCACCAGGCCGCCGAGGTCGAGGGGTTCCGCCTGACCGGCAGTTCCGGCGGTGTCCTCTCCGGCCGGATCGCCTACCACCTCGGCCTCGCCGGCCCCGCCCTCACCGTGGACACCGCGTGTTCCTCCTCGCTGGTGGCGCTGCACCTGGCGACGCAGGCGATGCGGCTCGGCGAGTGCTCCATGGCACTCGTCGGCGGTGTGATGGTGATGGGCAGCGTCGAGACCTTCGTGGAGTTCTCCCGGCAGCGCGGCCTCGCACCCGACGGGCGATGCAAGGCCTTCGCCGACGCCGCCGACGGCACCGGCTGGTCCGAGGGCGCCGGGCTGCTGCTCCTCGAACCCCTCTCCCAGGCCCGGCGACGCGGGCATCCGGTGCTCGCCGTCATCCGTGGCAGCGCGGTGAACTCCGACGGTGCCTCGAACGGGCTGACGGCGCCGAACGGCCCCTCGCAGCAGCGCGTCATCCGGCAGGCGCTGGCGGCCGCCGGTCTGCGGCCCTTCGAGGTGGACGCCGTGGAGGCGCATGGGACGGGCACCACTCTGGGGGACCCCATCGAGGCTCAGGCGCTGCTGGCGACGTACGGACAGGAACGTGAACGCCCGCTGTGGCTGGGCTCGTTGAAGTCGAACATCGGGCACACCCAGGCCGCGGCCGGCGTCGCCGGTGTGATCAAGACGGTGATGGCCCTGCGCCACGGCGTACTGCCGCCCACGCTGCACGTCGACCGTCCCTCGACCCACGTCGACTGGACGGCGGGCAACGTCCGGCTCCTGACGGAGGCCCGTGACTGGCCGGAGACCGGACGCCCGCGCCGGGCTGGTGTGTCGTCCTTCGGTATCGGCGGCACCAACGCCCACGTCATCCTCGAACAGGCCCCCGAGCGGGACGCGCCCGATCCGGAATCCGTGTCCGCAGAGTCCGGCGCCGAGCCGGGCCGCGCGTCCAGCCGGTCCGCCCTCGTACCGGCGCAGCGACCAGCCGAGTCCGCCGCCGAAGCGCCGGCTCCCGCCTGGGTGCCCGTGCCGGTGTCGGCGCGTACCCCTGCCGCGCTGCGCGGCCAGGCGGCCCGGCTCGCCGACTTCCTGGCCGGCCGCCCGGACGTGTCCGCCACGGACGCCGCCCTGGCCCTCGCCACCGGCCGTGCCCAACTCGACCGCCGGGCGGTGGTGCTGGCCCGCGACCGGGACCAGCTCCTTTCCGGCCTGCGCGCGCTGGCGGACGGCTCGGCCGCCGATGCCATGGGCAGCCCGGCCGACGGCAAGCTGGCCTTCCTCTTCACCGGCCAGGGCAGCCAATGGGCCGGCATGGGCCGGGCCCTGGCCGAGACGTTCCCGGTGTTCGCCGAGGCGTTCGCCGATGCCTGCGCGGCCGTGGAACGCCATCTGGGCGATCACGGCGCGCGTCCGCTCGCCGAAGTGGCGTTCGGCGAGCCCGGCTCCCCCGAGAGCGAACTGCTCGACCAGACCATGTACACCCAGGCGTGCGTGTTCGCGCTGGAGACCGCGCTGTTCCGTCTGTTCGCCTCCTGGGGCGTGCGCCCCGACCTCGTCGCCGGCCACTCCATCGGAGAGATCACCGCGGCCCACGTGAGCGGCGTGCTCGGCCTGGCCGAGGCCGGTGAGCTGGTGGCCGCACGCGGCCGGCTCATGCAGGGGCTGCCCGAGGGGGGCGCCATGGCCGCCGTCCAGGCCACCGAGGCCGAGACGGCCCCGCTGCTCGCGCGCGCGCCGGGCATGGTGGCCGTCGCGGCCGTCAACAGTTCCGGCTCGCTGGTGCTGTCCGGCGAGGAGGACGCCGTGCTCGCCGTCGCCCGCGAACTGGCCGCACGCGGGCGCAAGACCCGTCGGCTCCCGGTCAGCCACGCCTTCCACTCGCCGCTGATGGGGCCGATACGCGAGGAGTTCCGTGCCGTCGTCGAGCGGCTGACGTACCGGCCGGGCGAGCTGCCGGTCGTGTCCACCGTGACCGGCACCCTGGTCACGGACGGTCGGCTGGCCACCCCGGACCACTGGGTCGAACAGGTCGAGGCCCCGGTGCGGTTCGGTGATGCCGTCACCGCTCTGTGCGCGCAGGGCGCGGTCACCTTCGCCGAGATCGGCCCGGGCGGCGCCCTGGTCGCCATGGCTCTGGAATCGCCCGACGTACCGGCCGAGGGCTGCTTCCCGACGCTGCGCGAGAACGGCGCGACGGCGGACGTACTGACTGCGCTGGCCGGGCTGCACACGCGGGGCGTACCCGTCGACTGGCCGGCGGTCCTCGGCCGCCCGGCCACCGGCACGCTCGCCGCCCAGCTGCCCACCTACGCCTTCCAGCACCAGCGCTACTGGCTCGACGAGCCCGTGCCGGGCGAGAGCGGAGCGGTACGGGCCGTTCCGGAAGCCGAGCCCGCCGGTGAGGCGGTGACCGCCGTCGGCCGTTCCGACGCGGACCGGCGCCGGATGTTCCTGGAGCTGATCCGGGAGAGCACCACCGTCGTCCTCGGGTACCGCGGCGACGAGGCGTTCGACGAGGACCAGCCGTTCAAGAGCCTCGGCTTCGACTCCCTCACCGGAGTCCGGCTCAGCCGCCGGCTCCACGACCTCACCGGCGTGCCGGTCCCCGTGACCGCGGTGTTCGACCACCCGACCCCGGCGGCGCTCGCCGCGTATCTGCTGGGCGAACAGCCCTCGTCCGCCGTCGCCGTACCGTCGTACGCGAACGAGCCGATCGCGATCGTCGGAATGAGCACGCGGCTGCCCGGCGACGTGAACAGCCCCGAGGAGCTGTGGCGGCTGGTCGCCGACGGACGCGATGCCGTCTCCGGGTTCCCGATCGACCGCGGCTGGGATCTCGAAGGGCTCTACCACCCGGACCCGGCCCACCCCGGGACCAGCTACACGCGCGCGGGTGGATTCCTGCACGACGCCGCGCAGTTCGACGCCGGGCTGTTCGGGATCTCCCCGCGCGAGGCCCTAGCCATGGACCCGCAGCAGCGGCTGCTGCTGGAGACCTCCTGGGAGGCGCTGGAACACGCGGGCATCGACCCGCTCTCGGCCCGTGGCCGGGACGTCGGTGTCTTCACCGGGATCGTCCACCACGACTACGTCACCCGCCTGCACAGCGTGCCCGAAGAAGCCCAGGGCTACGTGATGACCGGCACCTCCTCCAGCGTGGCCTCGGGCAGGGTCTCCTACGTGTTCGGCTTCGAGGGCCCGGCCGTCACCGTCGACACCGCCTGCTCCTCGTCGCTCGTGGCGATCCATCTGGCAGCCCAGGCCCTGCGGCAGGGCGAATGCTCCCTGGCGCTCGCCGGCGGTGCGACCGTGATGGCGAGCCCGGACGCCTTCCTGGAGTTCTCCCGGCAGCGCGGGCTGTCCGCGGACGGCAGGTGCAAGGCATTCTCGGCCACGGCCGACGGCACCGGCTGGTCCGAGGGCGTGGGCGTGGTGGTCCTGGAACGGCTGTCGGTCGCCCGGGAGCAGGGCCACCGTGTGCTCGCCGTCATCCGTGGCAGCGCGGTGAACTCCGACGGTGCCTCGAACGGGCTGACGGCGCCGAACGGCCCCTCGCAGCAGCGCGTCATCCGGCAGGCGCTGGCGGCCGCCGGTCTGCGGCCCTTCGAGGTGGACGCCGTGGAGGCGCATGGGACGGGCACCACTCTGGGGGACCCCATCGAGGCTCAGGCGCTGCTGGCGACGTACGGACAGGAGCGTGAACGGCCGCTGTGGCTGGGCTCGTTGAAGTCGAACATCGGGCACACCCAGGCCGCGGCCGGCGTCGCCGGTGTGATCAAGACGGTGATGGCCCTGCGCCACGGCGTACTGCCGCCCACGCTGCACGTCGAAGAGCCCACCCGGCAGGTGGACTGGTCCTCCGGTGCGGTGCGGCTCCTCACCGAGGCGCAGGAGTGGCCGCGTGGCGACCGGCCGCGCCGCGCCGCCGTCTCCGCCTTCGGCGCGAGCGGCACGAACGCGCACGTGATCCTTGAAGAGGCCGACCCGGTCCCCGAGGAGGCCCGGCCCGCCGCATCCGTGCCCCCGGCCGGCACGGACACCCCGTCCCCTGTGCTGCCGCTGGTGCTGTCGGCCAGGACGGCCGGTTCGCTGGCCGCGCAGGCCGGCCGGCTGGCCGCGTTCCTGGAGGACCCGGCCGGTCCGTCGCTCCCGGCGGTCGCCTCGACGCTGGTGTCCGCGCGGGCGACGCTCGCCGAGCGGGCCGTGGTCGTGGCCGCCACGCGCACGCAGGCCCTGGCCGGTCTGGGGGCCCTGGCCCGGAGGGAGAGCGCGTCCCACGTGGTCAGCGGCAGTCCCGCGGCCGCACCGGGAAAGGTCGTCCTGGTCTTCCCGGGGCAGGGGGCGCAGTGGGCCGGTATGGGCCGGGACCTGCTGGACGCTTCCCCGGTGTTCGCGCAGCGGATCGCCGAGTGCGCCCGCGCCCTCGAACCCTGGATCGACTGGTCCCTGATCGACGTGCTGCGCGGCGACGCCGACGCCGAGACGCTGGAGCGCGTCGACGTCGTCCAGCCGGCGAGCTTCGCGATGATGGTCGGCCTGGCAGCGGTGTGGGCCGCGGCCGGCGTGCTGCCCGACGCCGTCGTGGGACATTCGCAGGGTGAGATCGCCGCGGCCTGCGTGGCCGGGGCGCTGTCGCTGGAGACCGCCGCCCGGATCGTCGCGGTCCGCAGCCAGGCCATCGCGGCCACCCTGGCCGGGCGCGGCGGGATGGCCTCGGTGGCCCTGGACGCGGACGAGGTGCGCCGCCGGCTTCTGCCCTGGGACGGCCGCGTGGAGGTCGCCGCCGTGAACGGGCCCGCGTCGGCGGTGATCGCGGGGGATACGGAAGCGCTCGGCGAGACCCTCGACGCGCTGGCCGCGCAGGGTGTCCGGGTCCGGCGGGTGCCGGTGGACTACGCCTCGCACACCCGGCACGTCGAAGCCCTGGAGGAGGTGCTGGCGCAAGCGCTCGCGGGCATCGAGGCACGCGCACCGCAGGTGCCCTTCTATTCCACGGTGACCGGCGACTGGGTCACCGACGACCTGGTCCTGGACGGCGCGTACTGGTACCGCAACCTGCGCCGGCCGGTCGGGTTCGGGCCGGCCGTCGCGGAGCTGCTGCGGCTGCGGCACGGCGTCTTCGTCGAGGTCAGCGCCCACCCGGTGCTGGTGCAGCCGATCACCGACCTGGCGGACGACGGCGCGGACGCGCCGTCCCGTCCGGTCGTCTGCGGCACCCTCAAGCGCGACGACGGCGGCCTCGGCCGCCTGCTCGCCTCGGCCGCCCAGCTCTTCACCGGCGGTGTGGCCGTCGACTGGACCGCGGTCCTGCCGGCCGGAGTCACCCCCGCCCCCGACCTGCCGACGTACGCCTTCGAGCGCCGGCACTACTGGCTGGGCGAAGGCACGGCACCCGACCACGACGCCGAGGCGGCCGGGGGCGAGGACGGCGACTTCTGGACGGCGGTCGAACACACGGACATCGGCTCGCTCGGCGAGCTGCTGGCCCTCACCGCCGGCCAGCGCGAGGCGCTGAGCGCGCTCGTGCCCGTCCTCGCCGACTGGCGCAAGGGCAGGCGTGAGCGCTCGACCGCGGAGAAGCTGCGCCACACCGTCACCTGGAAGCCGCAGCCGCGGGAGTCCGTGGGCGTGCCCAGTGGCCGGTGGCTCGTCGTCGTACCGGACGACGCGCGGCCGGACGAGCTGCTGACGGCGCTGACCGGGGCCGGGTTCGACCATCTGCTGCTGGTGGCCGGGGAGACGGACAGGTCCGCGCTCGCCGAACGGCTCACCGGCCTCCTCGCCGGGTGCGAGATCTCCGGTGTGCTGTCTCTGCTCGCCCTCGGCCGATGCCCGGGCACGGGCCCGCAGGACCCGACCGCGCTCACGGCGTCGACCCTCGCGCTGGTCCAGGCACTTGGTGACGCGGGCGTCACCGCGCCTCTGTGGTGTGCGACCCGGGGCGCGGTGAACATCGGTATCCGCGACACCGTCGACGCGCCCGCCCAGGCGGCGTTGTGGGGGCTCGGCCGGGTCGTCGCACTGGAACGCCCCGACCGGTGGGGCGGTCTGATCGACCTGCCGGCGAGCACGGGGCCGCGGACGGCGCAACACCTGCTGGGCGTGCTCAGCGGAACCTCGGGCGAGGACCAGCTGGCGATCCGGCGATCCGGCGTCTACGTCCGCCGGTTCGTCCCCAAGCCCGTCCCGAGGGCCGCCGGCGCCGGCTGGCGGCCGCGCGGCACGGTCCTGGTCACCGGCGGCGCTGAAGGGCTCGGCCGGCACGCCTCGCTGTGGCTGGCACGGGCCGGGGCCGCCAGGCTGGTCGTCACCACGACCGCCGGTGCCCCCGAGGACTTCGCGGACCGTCTGCGCGCCGACCTCGGCACGCTGGACACGCGGCTGGAGTTCTGCGCCCAGCAGGACACGGAGAGGCTCGCCGAGCTGCTGTCCGCCGATCCGCAGCGGCCGTTCACCGCTGTGGTGCACGCCGCCGACATCACCCGGACCAGTCTTCTCGACGACACCGGCCCGGCCGACCTCGCGGCGGTCTTCGGGACCAAGGTGGAACCGGCGGTGTGGCTGGCCGAGCGGTTCGCCGGCACACCGCTCGACGCGTTCGTGGTGTTCTCCTCGATCGCCGGTGTCTGGGGCGGCGGCGGCCAGGGCGCGTCCGGCGCGGCCAATGCCGTTCTCGACGCCCTCGTCGAGTGGCGCCAGGGACAGGGCCTCGCCGCGACCTCCATCGCCTGGGGTGCGCTGGACGAGATCGGGGTGGGCATGGACGAGGCGGCCCTGGCGCAGTTGCGGCGCCGCGGCGTCCTGCCGATCGCCCCGGAGCTGGCCATCACCGCACTGGCGCAGGCGGTGGAGGCGGGTGAGAAGGCCGTCACCGTCGCCGACATGGACTGGGCCGCCTTCATTCCGGCGTTCACCTCGGTACGGCCCAGCCCGCTGTTCGCGGATCTGCCGGAAGCGGCGGACGTGCTGCGGGCGGCGGACGACGACGGCGGCGAGACCTCCTCCTCCCTGGCGGACTCCTTGCGGGCGGTCACGGAGGCCGAACAGGACCGAATCCTGCTGCGGCTCGTGCGCGGCCAGGCAGCGGCGGTCCTCGGGCACAGCGGCGCCGACGCCATCGGCCCCGCCCAGGCCTTCCAGGAGGTCGGCTTCGACTCGTTGGCCGCGGTCAACTTCCGCAACGGCCTGCACACCGCGACCGGGCTCAAGCTGCCGTCCACGCTGGTCTTCGACTATCCGACCCCGGAGGCGCTCGTCGGCTACCTGCGCGCGGAACTGCTGCGTGACCCCGGGGACGACCTCGGCGTCCGGGACGCGGACCTCAGGCGCGTGCTGGCCGCCGTTCCGCTGGAGCGGTTCCAGAAGGCCGGGGTGCTGGAGACGCTGCTCGCCCTCGCCGACGACGGCGGGGCGGCCGGCGAGGAGGCCGGGGCGGTCGCGGCGGCCGTGGACGACGAGGACGACGAGGACGAGGTGGACAGCATCGACGCGATGGACGTCAGCAGGCTGGTGCAGCGGGTCCTGGGCACCTCGGGCTGAGACGGCGTCGGTTTCGCCGTGGACGAGTTGCGACGAGTCGGAGGAGGAACGGAATGGTTCGACGAGTTCCGGTGCGCTTCGGCGCCCGCTCGTACGACGTGGTCATCGGCCCCGGCGTGCGGACCGAGCTGGCGACTGTGCTGCGCGGGCTGGGCGTGGCCCGGACCGTCGTGGTCTCGGCCCGGCCGCGCGAGTGGGTGCCCGAGACAGGGGTCGAGACGCTGGTGCTCGCGGCCCGGGACGGGGAGGCGAACAAGAACCTGGCCACCGTGGAGACGCTGTGCCGGGAGTTCACCGCGTTCGGGCTGACCCGGCACGACGCGGTCGTCTCCTGCGGCGGGGGCACCACCACGGACGTGGTGGGGCTGGCCGCGGCGCTCTACCACCGGGGTGTACCTGTGGTGCACCTGCCGACTTCCCTGCTCGCCCAGGTCGATGCGAGCGTGGGCGGGAAGACCGCGGTGAACCTGCCCGAGGGCAAGAACCTCGTGGGCGCCTACTGGCAGCCCAGCGCCGTGCTGTGCGACACCGACTACCTCACCACGCTGCCCCGGCGGGACCTGCGCAACGGGCTCGGTGAGATCGCCCGGTGCCATTTCATCGGCGCCGGTGACCTGCGCGGCCTGCCGCTCGCCGAGCAGATCGCCGCGAGCGTGATCCTGAAGGCGAGGATCGTCGAGCAGGACGAGCGCGACACTGGCCTCCGGCACATCCTCAACTACGGCCACACTCTCGGGCACGCGCTGGAAGTGACCACCGGTTTCGCCCTGCGGCACGGTGAGGCCGTGGCCGTCGGCACGGTGTTCGCGGGTCTGCTCGCCGGCGAACTGGGCCGGATCGGCCCGGAACGGGTGTCCGAGCACCAGGCCGTGGTGGAGCACTACGGCCTGCCCACGGCCCTGCCGGCCGGGCCCAGCACCGAGGAACTGATCCGGGTGATGCGCCGGGACAAGAAGGCGGTGCACGGGCTGGCCTTCGTCCTGGACGGCCCGGGGGGAGCGGAGCGGGTGGCCGATGTCGCCGAGGACGTCGTGGCGCGGGTCCTGGAACGGATGCCGCGTCGGCCGTCCTCGGAGCTGCTGCGCGAGACCATCCGGGCCTGACACGGCCTGACACGGTGAAGGGGGCTCTCGGCGCACCGAGAGCCCCCTTCGGAGCGGATACGGCGGTCAGCCGTGCCGGCCGCTCACTTCCGGGGCTGGATGAACGGCAGGAGCGGGACCACCGCGTGCCGTCCGGCCTCGTCCTTGACGGCCTGCTGGAGGGAGGTGAGCTGGATGTCCACGAGGCGGCGGGTCATCGGATCGGTGAGGACGGTCGTGGTCCCACCGTCCTCGGCCTCGGTGTCCTCCATCTTCGCCGGGGCCTCGCTGAGGTGCACCCACGGCCCGCTGATCACGAACGCGTGGCAGTCGTGCAGCACACGGCCCAGATCGCTGAGGGCGTTGCGGCCGAGGGCGCGGCCGGGCGTGGCCACCATGGTGACGACGCATTTGGCCAGCAGCGCGGACTTGGCCATCGGACGGGAGGCCCAGTCGATGGCGTTCTTGAGCACTCCCGGAATGGAGCCGTTGTACTCCGGACTCGCGATGATCAGGCCGTCCGCCTCGGAGATCGCCGTGCGGAGCCGGCGTACCGGCTCCGGAGGGTCCTCCACGTCGAGGTCCTGGTTGTAGAGCGGCACTTCGCCCAGGCCGTCGAAGAGCTCGATTTCCATTCCCTCGGGTGCCAGCGGGGGCAGTGCACGCAGGAGGCGCGTGTTGAACGAGTCCTGACGCAGCGACCCGGAAATGGCAAGAATGCGCAACGAAGAAGCTCCCTGTCGGGTTTGTGGAATCGACTCACCGTAACAGCCCGCTTGCCCGGTCACGGCTCATTTTTGGCCTCATCGGTGAGCTGTTCTCAGCTTCCGTCCGGTGCCCCTGCCGGGACCATCCGTCAGGTTGGTAGTTCTCGGCGCCATAATCCACGAGGCCTTGCTGTAGCGAAAGTTGGCCGCCTACCTTCAGTCGGCATGACGACGTATACGGTGGATTCCACGCACAAAACGGTGCGTTCCGGAATCCTTGACCCGAAGGCGCCGCCCGCCGCCACGATCGAATCCGGCGACGCGGTCGAGTACCCGAGTACTTGGACGAATTGGCAGAACGAGATGAAATTCGGCATGTCGTTCGCCGAGCGCACACGCCTGCGTGCGCAGTATCCGGGCTGCCCCTTGCAGTTGATCGGGCCGGTGGAAATGGCCGGTTCTCAGCCCGGAGACGTGATCGAATGCCGGCTTGAGCGGCTACGGCTCGCGGACTGGGGGTGCAACGTCTTCCCGACCGGTGCGGGGGCGCTCCCGCACGATTTCGACGAGCCGTACACGCACTACTTCCGCTTCGACGAGACCCGGACCCGCGCCGACTACGTGCACGGGATCTCCTTCACCCTGGAACCGTTCCTCGGCATCGTCGCGGTCGAGCCGGCCGGTGACGACCCGGTCGGCGCACTTCCGGCCGGCGCCCACGGCGGCAACCTGTCGCTGCGCGAACTCACCGTCGGCTCGTCGCTGTTCCTGCCGGTGGCCAAGCCGGGCGGCCGGATCTGGGTGGGCGACGTGCACGCCTTGCAGGGCGACGGTCTCGTCGACCAGACGGCGATCAAGTCCACCGCGGAGGAGTTGCGGATGCGCTACGACCTGCACCGGGGCGTCGGGCTCACCCGGCCGCTGGCCGAGACCGACACCCACTGGATCGGCCTCGGCTTCGCCGACAACCTCGACGACGCCCTGATCGACTGCGTCCGCGGCATGATCGGCTGGTTCAGTGCCGCGGCCGGCGTCGGCGCCGCCGAGGCGTACGCGCTGTGCAGCATCTCGGCGAGCTTCCGCGTCACCCAGTACGCCGACCAGCGCGGCGCCCCGCACGTCGGCCTCGACGGACCGCCGAAGGGCGTGCACGGCCTGCTGCCGAAGGACGTCTTCCCGGCGGAGCTGCGGGAACGCGTCGGCCGGTGGCTGCGCCCGAGCGACTGACGGGCCGAGCGACTGGGCTGACGGGCCGAGGGGCTGCCGGCCGACTGCCGGCCGGGCGATGAGGGGCACCGCTCAGCCGAGGTCGATCAGGACCTTGCCGGTCACCCCGCCCTCCACCGCGTCGTGGGCGTCGCCGGTGCGGTCGAGCGGGTAGCGGTGGAGCGGCAGCCCCGCCTCCTCGCCCACACCCAGGGCGCCGTCCGCGACCGCCGCGGCGACGTCCGCCACCGCGGCGTCCTTCTCCTCTGGCGGCAGGGTCAGCGCCAGCACGAACTGGTAGCGCAGGTTCCGGCCCATCATCAGCCGGGTGGGCAGCAGGACTTCGCCGTCGCCCTCCGTCCCGTAGACGGCGACCGTGCCGCCCGGGGCGAGCACCTCCAGATCGAGACCGAGATTTGCGGACGGCGCGACCTCGGTGATCAGGTCCACCCCCGCGGGCGCGATCGCGCGAATGTCCGTGGCGGCGCTGTCCGACCGGTGGTTCACCACATGCCCGGCGCCCGCGGCCCGCGCCAGTTTCTCCTTCTCCGGGGTGCCGACCGTCGCGATCACCGTCGCGCCGCTCCACGCCGCGAGCTGGACCGCCGCGTGGCCGACGACTCCGGCACCGCCCGCCACCAGCACGGTGCGCCCGGCCAGTGTGCCAGGCCCGAGCCGGGCCGGTGCCTGCTGTGCCGAGGTCAGACAACGGTGTGCCGCCAGCGCGGGCAGTCCGATGCTCGCGCCCAGTTCCAGCGAGGCACCCGGCGGCAGTTCCACCGCCTGACGGGACGGCAGCACCACGAACTCGGCGGCGGTTCCGTGCGGACGCCGCCATGCCGACTCCCACGTCCACACCCGCTGCCCCACGCGCTCCGCCGCGACGCCGCTGCCGACGGCGTCGATCACACCGCTGCCGTCGTGATGGGGGATCACCTCGGGGTACATCAGGCGCCCGCCGGCATGACCGAACCGCCGGCACTTCCAGTCGGTGGCGTTCACCCCGGAGACCGCCACCCGGACCCGGACCTCACCCGGGCCCGGCTCCGGTACCGGCCGGTCGACCAGTGCGAGGACATCCCGGTTTCCCACCGACGCATACACGATCGCCTTCACTGGCACTCCTCTGACAGGGAGCCGTTGTGGAACCGGAAGCCGTCCCACGGCCGCGAGGCTAACCGTCGTCTCCGGGGCGGCACAGCGCTTCCCGCGATGCCTGTCAAGGTGAGGGATGGCGGGACGCCCGGGGATCACTAACGTCGCTTCAGCCCGCCGGTCGCGCCCGGCCTGAGGAGGATGTCGTATGGCAGCGCCCATCACCTACCAGCAACTCGTGGACCGGACCGACCACTTCGCCCCGCCGACGGTGCTGACCGCGGCGGCGCCGTTGTCCCGCATGTGCTACCCGGACGGGCACGTCGGGTGGCTGGCCACCGGGCTGGAGGTGGCCAAGGAGGTGCTGAGCAGCCCCGCGTTCAGCCACAACTTCCACTCGGCGCACTTCCCGATGCTCAAGAAGGGGGAGCCGTTCCCCTCCATGCCGATCATCCCGGGCATGTTCATCCACATGGACCCGCCCGAGCACACACGCTACCGAGGCATGCTCACCGCCGAGTTCGGCACCGGCCGCATGGCCGAACTCGCCCCGCGCATCAAGGAGATCGCGGCCGGGCAACTGGACGTCCTGCGCACCCAGGGCTCGCCGGCCGACCTGCTGCCGGCCTACATCCGGCCGCTGGTGCTGCGGGTGCTGTCCGAGGTCGTCGGTGTCCCCTACGAGGACACCCCCGTCCTGGCCGCGCTGGCAGACACCGCCAATGACGACGACGTCCCGCTGGAGGACGAGTTCGCCGCCGAGAAGAGGGCGTTCTTCCTCACCCGCGACCTGGTCGAGCGGGCCCGGACCTCGCCGGGGGACGACATCCTGGGACGGCTGACGGCGGTCGAGGGACTCTCCGACCGCGAGATCACCAACATGCTGCTGGTGGTGTTCGTCGCCGGTTTCGCCACCTGTGAGGGAGCCGTGGCGGCCGCGGCACTTGCCCTGCTGCACCACGGCGACCAGCTTGCGGCCTTCCGCGCCGCGGCCGCGTCGGGCCAGGGCACCGAGTCGGCGGTCGAAGAACTGCTGCGCTACACCACCGTGAACCAGTACCAGATCTTCCGCACGGCGCTGGAAGACGTGCGCCTGCACGGTGAGCTGGTGCGCAAGGGCGACACCGTGACTGTCTCGCTGCCGGCTGCGAACCGCGATCCGGCCCGGTTCGGCTGCCCCGCGCACCTGGACCTCGCCCGGGAAGACGCGACCGGCCACATCGCGTTCGGCTACGGCACCCACGCGTGCGTCGGTCAGCGCCTCGGGCGCGCCGTGCTGGGCATCGCGCTGGAGACGCTCGTCCTGGGGCTGCCGGAGCCGGCGCTGGACGAGCCACTGGAGAACATCCCGCTGCGGGCTCGTACGCCCGTGCTGAGCGTGCAGCGGCTGCCCGTTCGCTGGTAGCCCGGTGCACGCCCTGTCCGACGCCTGATCCGCACAACGCCCGGCCGGTGGACCCGAGCCGGGTGTTCGGCGTGCCCGCGGCACGGGTCTGTGCGGTCACCGAGTCGTGAACTGCGCTGTCACGGTCCTGGGGGAGGGCCCTTGTCCGTTCTCTTCCGGTGGCGGCGGCCCGGTCCGGTCAGCGGGCCCCCGCCAGCGGGGCGCCCTGGAGCTGGGCGCGCAGCTCGTCCATGAGAGCCGCGGTGCCGCCCGGTTCGGCGGTGCCGAACACGTGGTGGTCGGGGCGGACCAGGACGCTCGACGCGCCGAGCCGGCCGAGATAGGCGTGGTAGACGCCGTCGACGTCCCGCACCCGGCCCGGCCCGGCCGGCGAGCCGGGCGGCGAGAGCCGGACCACGCGGGTCCCGAGACCGGCCAGGAACGCCCTGTGGGCGTCGCTCAGTTCGGCCGGGTCCTCGGTGGTGATCAGGACGAAGCCGGCGCCGACGAGCTGGTCGAGACGGCCACGCACGCCGTCGGCCTCCACCGTGCCGGCGATCATGACCTCGCCCGCGCCTCCGCACCCGTCCCGGGCCGACCGCAGCAGCCCCTTCGTCAGCGGCTCGGCGGGGGGAGGCCCTTGCGGTGCGCGGCCGCCGCCGTTGGCCAGAATCGCCGCGTCGCGGTCGGCCGCGGCGGCCGGGTCGGTCACACAGATCACCCGGCCCAGCTTGACCGAGGCGGTGATCGACGCCTTGGCCTGCAACCGGCGTTCGAGCGTGTAGGTGTCGAGCAGCCGGTCCGGCGCCCGGTCCGACAGCACCAGGTCGAGCTTCCAGGCGAGGTTGACGACGTCACGGATGCCGGCGCACATGCCCTGCCCGGCGAACGGCGGCATCAGATGCGCGGCGTCCCCGGCGAGGAAGACCCGGCCCGAGCGCCACTGCTCGGCCCACATGGCGCGGAACCGGTACGTGGTACTGCGCAGCAGCGTGGCCGTCTCAGGGGTGACCCCGTGCGGGGCGAGTAGCCGCCAGGCGGCTTCGGCGGTGTCCAGCTCCGCGGCGTTCTCGCCCGGCAGGCGCATGAACTCCCAGCGGCGGCGCCCGGGGCCGCTGCCGACCATCGTCGTGGGGCGTGCCGGGTCGCACAGCTGGACGTTCGTCGGGACGAACTCGCGTGGCGTGTCGAGCCGGACGTCGCAGAGCAGCCACTCGTAGGAGAAGCCGAGGTCGGTGACGGACACTCCGATGTGCTCACGGACGAAGCTGTTGGCGCCGTCGCAGCCCACCAGCCACCGGGCGGTGAATTCGCGCGTCGTGCCGTCCCCGGTGACCGCGGTCGCCGCGACACCCGACGGGGTCTGGGCGATGTCCACCACGCGGTGGCCGAGGTGCGTCTCGACGCCGGGAAGCGTCGCCAGCCGTTCGGCGAGCAGTTCTTCGAGCGCGGGCTGGTGCATCGTGTTGGCGTCCGGCCAGCCGTATCTGCCGGTGCGGCTGAACGCGATGTCGAGCAGGGGCCGGCCGCTCGCGGTGCGCCACTGGTACCCGGTCGCCGGCTCGGAGATTTCGGCCAGGCCGCCGCCGATACCGGTGGACGCGAGCAGTCGCGCGGTCTCTCCGTCGAAACTCGTCGCGCGGGGCAGCGGATACGGCTTCGGCCGGTGTTCGAGCACGCACACGCGATGGCCGCGGTCGGCCAGCAGGATGGCGAGTACGGCGCCCACCGGACCCCGGCCGACGACGATGACGTCCGTGTCGGGGGTGTCCGGGCCGGGCGCGGGCGAGTGTGGTGTGGCGGGCATGTCCAGAGGCCTCCGTACCGCGACAGGTGATGCGGCGGGCAACGGCTTCGGAACGCTACCGGCGGTCTGCGTGGCGTTGTCAAGGCCCGACCGGCGGTAATGGTGTGACTGTCAGACTTGGGGATGCTGGGGTTGCCGCGGTCCGCTTAGCCTGGATGCGCCGCTCGAGGTCGGTGCGCACACGAACGACGGGGGAAGACATGTGGAGACGCCATCCAAGCCGCTCACGTGGAATGAAGCCCTTCGCGGCCAGCCGCTGTGATCGGTGACGTAGACCGGGCGATCACCGGGGCCCGGCCAGGGCACAGCCGTACGGGGAGACGCCGTCGGCCCGCTGCCCTGCTCGGACGGTGAGGTCGAAGCAACGCGGGCCGGTCGGCCGAATCGATTCGCCACACCTACGTGTGCGCGTGCAACGGAGCGCTGCGCACAGCACCTCACCGGTGGCTCCACGGTGCCCTCCCACAAGGAACGGATCCTGGTCCGCCGGTTTGACGCGGCGTCGAGAGCGGACGCCGGTTTCGCCGCACAGTTCGTCGAATGGGGGATTCCATGGCCGGGCAATCACGCGAACTGGAAGCCTGTGAAGAACCGACACTGCCAACCTGCGTCGCGCCCGACTGCGTCACCGCTGGAATCCTGACCCGTGCCCACGAGCGCTGGCAGAGCGGCAGCCTCAGGGCTGCCATAGCCCTCGCCGAGGAGGCCGTCCAGGCGGACTGCGACCGCTGCGACAGGTGCTGTTCCGTCTATGCCGATCTGCTGCTGATTCTGTTCCTGGTGGGCATCCGCCAGGTGGCAACGGCGGCGGATCTGCAGCGTCGGCTCCTCGCGTCGCCGCAAGTGCAGGACGACCCCCAACTCATCGCGAGCACCACGCTCGTGGGGGCGAAGGTGGCGCTCGCCGCGGGTGACCACGCGGACGCGGGCGCACTCGCCGAGCGGGGTCTCAAGCTCGCGGCCGAGACCGGCCAGACCGCCTGGACCCCGGTCGGGAACCTGGTGCTGGCCACGACGACCCTGCGCGGGGGCGACATCTCCGCAGCGCTGCATTACAGCGCCAAACTGGAGGAGGACGCGGTCTTCGCCCGGGAGATGTTCCCGATCGGACAGTCCGCGTGGGCCATCGTGCAGCTCAGCGAGGCGGGCAAGGGGCGGGACAGGGCCGCGACCCTCGCCCGGGAACTGCTTGAGTCCGAGACGTTCACCCGTCGCCTGCTGGCGGCGGAACCCGCGGCGGTGCCCTGGCTGGTGCGGCTGCTGCTCCGGGTCGGCGAGCGCGGCCCGGCCCGTGCGGGAGTCCGCTTCGCCGGGCGGCTCGCGGCCGAGAACCCGGACGTCGACTCCGTCGGCGCCGCCGCCCTGCACGCCGCCGCCCTGCTGGAGGGCGACCTCGACAAGTTACGGCGTGCCGCGGAGTCGCACACCGATCCCTGGGCACGCGCCTCGGTGCTGGAGGACATCGGCGTCCGGCTCTGCGAAGGACAGGCGGAATCCCCCGAGGCGGCCGGGTACTTCGAGTGTGCGATGCGCGCCTACACCTGCATGGGAGCGCTGCGCGACTCGTCGCGGGTGATGAGCCGTCTGCGGGGCATCAACGCCAGCCCGCGCTCCCGGGAACGGTGCCGGCCGCGCAGCGGCATCCGGGGACTGACCGACACGGAGTACGCCGTGGCGAAGCTGGTCTCCCAGGGGCTGACCAACGGCGAGACGGCGGAGCAGATGTTCCTGTCCCGGCACACGGTCGCCTTCCATCTGCGCAAGGTGTTCCAGAAGGTCGGGGTCAAGTCCCGGCTCGAACTGGCCGTCATCTGGAACGAACTCGACACCGGCCCGGCCGCCGACGTCGCGCCCGTCCCGAACTACAGCCGGATCTGACCCGGCGTCGCGCTGCGCCCGCGCGCCGGCTCAGCCCGGCGGCACACGGCTCGCCGGGGCGGCGGTGCGCGCCGGGTCCCGCTCCAGGACGCGGGCGAGGGCCACGGCACCGTACAGCGACGTGAGTCCGCCTCGGCAGGACGCCCGTACCGGTGGTGCGGGCACGCCCGGCCGGGCCAGGGCGTGCAGATGGTGCGCCACCATGTCGACGAAGCCGGGCAGTCCGCCGGCGAACCCGCCGCCCACGACCACCATTCCCGGGTGCATCAGCTCCCGGACGCCGGTGACCGCCAGTGCGATCCGGTGACAGGTACGGTCCACGGCCCGTACGGCCCACGGCTCCTGGAGCGCGAACCCCTCCCGTAGCTGCCGGTACGTCACGTCGGCGCCGTGCAGCCGGCCGGCCCGGGCCAGTGTGGCCGGGCCGGACGCGGTGGACTGCAGACAGCCGCGTCGGCCGCACCGGCAGGGCGGACCGTCCGGGTCGGTCACCACATGGCCGAGCTCGAAGGAACCGCGGCCGCGGCCGGGGACCGGGGCGCCGCCGGAGGTGAGGCCACCCCCGACACCGGTCCCGACCCCGACATACAGCACGTCGGCGCAACCTGTCGCCTCCGCCTCCGCCAGCGCGGCCAGGTCTCCGTCGTCGGCCCAGCCGACAGGCGTGTCCGGGAACAGCTCCGCCATGGCACGGCGGACGTCCAGGCCGACCCACTCGGGGCGGCTCGGCCAGACCACCACGCGGTCGTCCGAGCCGACGGTGGCGGGCAGCGCGATGCCCACGGCGGCGAACCCGCCCGGAACCTCCCGGCGCAACAGATCGACCTCGGCGGTGAGCCGGGCCAGGTCGGAGGCGGCTCCGCGGCCGGGCCAGCGCACGACGCGCTCACGGGCCTCCCCGCCAGGGATCTCCGCACGCAGGGCCACCTTGGTGCCGCCGATGTCCATGCCGAGCCAGGCCGCCGGCTCCCGTGAGCCGGCGGCCGCGGAAGGCAGGCTCATCCCAGGCCGCCGACCGGACCGGGGGGACACCAGGCCAGCAGCTCCGCGGGAGACGTCAGGACCAGGTCGGGACCGGCATCCAGCAGGCCGGCCTCGTCGACCGTCGCCCAGGTCGCCGCGGCGGAGGTCACGGCCGCGCCCCGGGCGCTCCGGACGTCCGCAGGGGCATCCCCCACCATGATCGCCTCCTCGGCAGGGACACCGAGCAACCCGAGGGCCCGGAGCACGATGTCCGGCGCCGGCTTGGGGCGCGCGACCTCGTCGGATCCGATCACATGGTCGAAGTACTTGAGGATGCCCAGAGTCTCCAGCAGCGACCGGGCCCGCACTCCGGCTTTCCCGGTGGCCACTGCGAGCCCCAGCCCCCGGGCCCGCAGGGTCTCCAGCAGATCCACCATCCCGTCGATCACCGGGACCTGGTCGGCCAGCTTGTAGCTCTCCCGGACGAACGGCTCCTCCATCTCCGGCGGGAGGCCCATGATGCGCATGATCTCCGGAAAGTACAGGCCCTGGTACCGCTGGTACTCCGCGAACGGGGCCGGGCCGTCACCGACCACCTCGGCGTACGCGGCGGCGAACGCCCTGCCCATCACCTCGTGGCTGTCGACCAGGACCCCGTCGAGGTCGAAGATCACCGCGCTGCGTGGCGCGACGGTCGTCATCTCTCACCTGCCTTTGAATCGGCCGGCCCGACCGGCACCAGGGACTTGGCCGCGGCAGCGTAGATCGCTTCGATGACCGTGACGATCCGGTGGGCGCCCTCGATCGCCCGGCCCCGCGACGAGGGTGCGGACGACAGCGTGCCCAGCATGGAGAGCTGACGGTCGTACTCGGCGCCGACCGGTTCCGCGGGCACCAGGATCTCGCTGACCTCTCCCGCCCGGACGTGGGTGATCCCGGACCGCGGTACGCGGTGGGGACTGAACCCGAAGGTGCAGCACAGGGTCGCGGTCCCGGCGGTGCCCTCGACCCGGATCGTGGTGACGTCGCGCGTCGCGCTGTGCGAGGCCCAGCTGGCCCGCAGCCCGAGGGAGAGGCCGCCCTCGGCGACCAGGAAGGCGCGCACGGTGTCCTCGACGTCCGCGGTGACGCCTGTGACCGGCGATTCACGGCGCCAGGCCGCCGTCCAGCCCGCCTCGTTCACATGGTCGTCCGTGGTGACCGCAGCGATCTGATCGAACGTCAACGGGCCGACGACCGCGTCGAGCACATCGAGGAGGTGCCAGCCCAGGTCGAAGAGGACGCCGCCGCCCGCCTGCGAGCGGTTGGTGAACCAGCCCTTGGCCTGCGGCACGCCACGGGCCCGGATCCAGGACAGGTCCACATTGCGGATGCGGCCGAGCGCCGGGACCAGCCGGGCCAGTTCCGTGACGTCCGCCCGATGGCGGAAGGCGCTGCCTGCCAACAGGGTTGCGCCGCCGCGCCGTTCCGCGTCGGCGAGGAGTTCGGCCTCGCCGGCGGAGAGGCACACCGGCTTCTCCACGAACGTGGCCAGCCCGCGCAGCAGGAGGTCCCGGGCGACCGGGGCATGGGCGTGGTTGGGGACGGCGACGACGGCGAGGTCGGCCTGCCCGGTGTCGAAGGCGCGGGTGTCCGCGAACGCCGGACGTCCGGTGGCGGCGGTGAACGCGGCGCGGCGCGCCGGATCGGGGTCGGCGGCGGCCACCACGTCGTAGCCGTCGTGGGCCAGCAGCCGGGGAAGCCAGATCTCCTGGCCGGACCAGCCGAGTCCGACCAGGAACGTGCGTACGGTCATCCGGCGCGAACCAGCTCTGCCACGATGGCGGCGGCGTCCGTCAGCGCCGGCACGGAGCCGAGCAGCGTCCGGTGGTGCAGCCAGACGCAGTCGGCGCTGATGGCCTCCGCGTTCGGGCACCGTGCGGCCACCTCGTCCACCGTCTCGTCCGGTGCGTTGATCTCCCAGAACGCGTCGGTCCGGTAGACCGCGCGGAACGCCGCGAACGCCGGGAGCCCCGCCGCGACCAGCCGGTCCACCAGGGTGTTGCGCCGCTCCTCGGACCAGCCGGGCAGGCGGAACATCGCCATGTAGTGGGGGTTGCGGTCGGCCCGGTCGTCGTCGGCCTGCGGCTCGACGCCGGGGATGTCGGCCAGCAGCGCGGACAGCACCGGCCAGCGCTCCTCACGGACCGTGATCTGGCCGTCCAGGCGGGCGAGCTGGGCGCGCAGCACCGCGGCCGAGAACTCGTTGAGCCGCATGTTGGTCCCGGCCACCTGGTGCCGGTAGTGGCGGTCGGTGCGGGGGCGGCCGCAGGAGTGACGAAGGAACGCGCTCTCGTACCGCTCGTCGTCGGGGAAGAGGACGGCGCCGCCTTCACCGGCGGTCATCAGCTTGCCGTTCTGGAAGCTGAACGCGGCGATCGAGCCCAGTTCGCCGACCCGTCGGCCACGCCACCGCGCCCCGTGCGCGTGTGCCGCGTCCTGGAGCAGCGCCACGCCGGCGTCGGCGGCGAGCTTCTCCAGTCCGTCCATGTCCGCCATCAGCCCGGCCATGTGCACGGGCATGATCACCTTGGTCCGCGGGGTGATGGCCGCGGCCGTCGCGGCGACGTCGATGCAGTACGTCCCGGGGTCCACGTCCACGGGCACGCTCACCGCGCCCAGTCGCTGTACCGCCTGCGAGGACGAGATGAAGGTGATCGCGGGTACGATCACCTCGTCGCCGGGGCCGACGCCCATGGCTTGCAGGGCGAGCTCCAGCGCGTGCGTTCCGTTGGTGACGGCCAGCGCGTGCCGGGCACCGTGGTACTCGGCGAACTCCTCCTCGAAGGCGTTGACTTCACCGCCTCCCATGCGCCACCACTGGCCCTGTGCCAGCGCACGTTCGAGAGCCTCGCGTTCGGTGTCGTCGAACTGGGGCCAGTCCGGGAAGGTCGGTGCGGGCCGGGGATTCATACTGGCTACTCTCCTCTTGTCTCCCGCCCCGCAACGGTGGGTTCCCTCCGAGCAGCCTCGGCCGTCCACCGTGGAGAGGGGTCCATGTACTGCGCCGCCTCGCGGGTGGACCGCTCCGGAGGAATCCGAGAAGGCATCCGTGGGCGAGGCGATGGGGTGTCAGCTCACCGTAGGCAGCCGGTCGCGCCGTCGCATCCCACGACCTGGTAGTACCCGTCCGAGGGCCGGCGTGACGGATTCCCGCCCACGTGTACAGGGGTTTCGCCGGGGAGCGCGCACTACCCGGGTGAAGGATGCCGGGGCGTCCGTCGCGAGCCTACGGTGGCGGGCGGGCAGCCGGAACCGGTGCCGGGACGGGGCCGCCGGCCCGCCGGCCCGCCGACGCTGCCGATCTCTCACCTCCGTCGCGGAAGGGCCCAGATCATGACCCGCCCCGTCGTCAGCCCGGACGAGCTGCACTCCCTGGAATTCGCCGACCCCCGGACGCATGCCGAGCGTGAGCTCACCGAGGCGTGCCCTCATCCGCGCGCGGAGCGGCCGTGCCACCGGCAGTCGCCGCGTGCGGACCGTCTCGGCTGCCAGGTGCTCAGCCACTACGCAGACGCGATGCCCGTGTACCGCGACGAGGAGCACGTCACCACCGAGCGCGGCGCCGAGCCGTTCCCGGACCCGGACCGCCTCACACCGGACGACCGCCCCGACCCACACCCGGCGTCCGGCTTCGGCGCGCACATGCGCACGGCCGAGCAGACCGGCCCCGAGCAGCGGACTCACCCGGGCGTCCGGTACGGCATGAGTACCCTGCCGGTGGCACGCACCCCCGAGGGGCGGTGACACGGGATGCCCCGCACACAACCGCTCGCGGGCACCGGCCTGCCGCTCGCGGGCATCACCGTGGTCGCCGTCGAGCAGGCGGTGGCGGCACCGCTGGCCACTCGTCACATGGCCGACCTCGGCGCCCGTGTGATCAAGGTGGAACGCCCGGACGGCGGGGACTTCGCACGGAGCTACGACACCAGTGTGGGCGGACTGGCCAGTCATTTCGTCTGGCTCAACCGGGGCAAGGAGTCGGTCACGCTCGACCTGAAGTCGCCCGGCGGGCGCCAGGTCCTCGCCGAACTCGTCGCCGGTGCCGACGTCTTCGTGCAGAACCTCGCCCCGGGCGCGGCCGCCCGGCTCGGATTCGGGGCCGCCGGGCTGAGGGCCCGGCATCCGCGGCTGGTGACCGTCGACATGTCGGGATACGGCGGCACCGGCCCCTACCGGGACAAGCGGGCCTACGACATGCTCATCCAGTGCGAGGCGGCCGTGGTCTCGGTGACCGGAGCTGCCGACCGTCCGGCGAAGGCGGGCATTCCCGCCTCCGACATCGCGGCGGGCATGTACGCCCTGTCCGCGACTCTCGCCGCCCTGGTGGGGCGAGGAGTGGGAGGCCAGGGCGCCGCGCTGGAGATCTCGATGCTGGAGGCGACCAGCGAATGGATGGGCTACCAGATCCACCACGCCCAGGGGACCGGACGTTCGCCCGGTCCTATGGGGCTGTCGCATCCCAGCGTGGCACCCTACGGCGCGTTTCCCACGGCCGACGGCGCGGACGTGGTCATCGGAGTGCAGAACGACCGGGAGTGGGCGAGGTTCGCCGCGGAGTTCCTGGGCCGGCCCGATCTGGCGACCGATCCGGCCTGGGCGACGAACGTGGCCCGCGTGCGGCACCGCGCGGCGGTGGAGGCGCTGGTCGCCGAGCACACTTCGGCGACGGCCGTGGACCGGGTCGTGGCCTGCCTGGATGCCATCGGCATCGCGTCCGCTCGGGTCAACGGGGTCGACGACCTGCTGGACCATCCGCAGCTGGCCGCGCGCCGCCGCTGGCGTCCGGTGGAGACGCCCGGCGGCACGGTACGCGCACTGCTGCCGCCTTTCACCGTCGAAGGCGTGGAGTTGCCGATGGGGCCGGTCCCGGCACTCGGCGAGCACACCGCGCCGGTACTGCGCGAGCTGGGCTATTCCGCCGCAGACATCGCAGGCCTGCGGCGCTGCGGTGCTGTCTCCGGGGTGCCGGAGAACTCTCCGGCCTGAGCCGGAGGCGCCTGTCGAGTCGGCACGGAGCGCGGTGCCGGTGGTGCCACCGGTCCGTTTCTCCGACAGGGGCAACACGATTCCCGACCCCTGGATCCGCCCCGACCGACAGGGCGCGCCGGGTCCGGCGGGCGGCACGTCCGATCCCGTCCGCGAGGCCGACGCCGCGCGGAGTCGGCCGGGGAGCCCGGGGCGGCACTGCCGACTTGCCTGAAGCGGGCCCGGAGGCCGGCCGTTCTCCCCGGTCACCGGGATCGGAGCCGCCCGGGTCCAGCAGCGCCGGGTACGTTGCGCGGCCGCCCCACAAGGCAGTGGCACTGTCCGGGTCGCCTCGGGCGGGGATGCTCCCGCTAGGAGGACAGCCGGGGCCAGCCCGTCGCGGGGGCACTCGTCGTGTGCTCGCGTATCCCCGTCTGCCGGACAGCCAGGTCCTTCCACAGGCTCGCCAGTTGCACGCGGGACTCCACGTCCAGTTTGCGGAAGATCTTGCGCAGGTGGAATGCGATGGTGTGCTGCGACAGGAAGAGCTGGCCCGCGGTCTGCCCGTTGGTGAAGCCCTGGGCGACCAGATGCGCGACGGCGTACTCGGTGTCGGTCAGTTCCGGGATCTCCCGCCTACGCTGGTGCCGGCTCACCACGCCGGTGTCCGCGGTGCTGTGGTGCAGCCGGGACTCGACGCGCGAGGCGTCCCGCCACGCTCCGGTCTGCGTGTAGGTGTCCAGCGCCTGCTGGAGGTCGCGGGCCGGGGTGGTCCGGTCGTCGGCACCGCGGGCGAGGATGACAGCGATGTCTTCGTTGGCAGACGCCTTCGCCCAGGGATCGACGTGCGACTCGGCGGCGAGCCGGAGCTTGCCGAGGTCCTCGTCGTACAGTCCGGCGGCGTGGGCCGCAGCCGCCTGCACCGTGCTGAAGTGCGGGTTCTCGGTGGCCAGTTGCTGGCAGATCCGAACGCCGTGTGCCGCGAGCTGCTTGTGGCCGCTGTTCATCATGAGCCGGACGAGCCAGGGCAGCGCCGCGGGTTCGGCGATCGAGAGCTGCCGTACGGCCGTGTCCGCGGCGAGCAGCTCGGCGCCCAGCAGCACGGCATGGCGCCGGCCCTTCTCGGCCTCGGCGATCTGGATCACGGCCCAGGCGGCCTGGCCGACATGGAGCATCTCCCGCCGGAAGACGGTGTCCTCTTTCAGCTTCTGCGTGTAGCGGACGGCCGTGGACAGGTGGCCCTGGCGCAGTGCGGACTGTGCCAGCACGAAGTGTCCGAGCGGTGTCCAGGCCTTGAGCCCGGCCTGCTCGGCTTCCCCGAGTCCGGCGGTGGCGAGCTTGGCCGCCTTCCCGAAGTCACCGGTGGCGAGGATGACCCCGGATCGAGCGAGTGTCGCGGTCGCGGTCAACTGGTCGTCGCCGCGCGCCTGGACGAGTTCGTCGACGGTGTCCAGTACGGCGTGTGCGTGGTCCGTCCTTCGGACCTGCGCAAGCAGGAGGCTCAGGACGAACGCGGCTTCCGTGCGGCAGGGGCTGTCCACCGTGCATCCGCCGTGCAGCGCCTGTTCGGCGATGCGGATGCCGTCGTCCAGCCGGCCGTCGCGCCAGGAGCGCCGGGCCGACGAGATGAAGGAGGCGGTACGGCACGGTGATGCCGCGCACTTCAGCGGAATTACCGCCGTGTGGGGAGTGTCGCATTCGGCTAATGTGTCATTTTGCAAAGTAAACCCTCCCCTGGGAAATGTGAATTCCACATCGTCGAGCGAGCCTATGAGCGGCTCCGTGCGGTTGTCAACGGTGGGCATGCGGGGCCATAATTCGACCTTTTAAGAGTAATTTCATGCCCCCGCTAAATTTGGCAATTTTTTTGCTGGACACGGCTTGACTTTCCGCGTGCGAGCCGCCCGGCGGGATGTGCGGCTGTCGCGCGTTTGTGCGGAGTGTGATCTGGAAAGGTAGCTGAGCTGGGCCGATTCGGTGATCGGTTCGGCGGCGTCCAGGACTGTCAAGTCGTGCGGTTGTGGCGCGGTGCAGGGGCGGGTGAGCCTTTCGACTCGGGCCCTGAGGGGGTCCGAGGGTCGGATTCCGCCGTCCGGAGAGGTTGGGTATGAGTGCCATTCTTTTGTTGAACGGGCCTAATCTCGGAATTCTTGGAGAACGCGAACCGGAAATATATGGCCGAGAGACTCTCGGTGATATCGAGAAAATGGTTGCGGCTGAAGTGGCGGAAGCGGGCTGGGACGTGATTTCGGTCCAGCGGGAGGGGGAGGGGGAGCTGGTACAGGCCGTGCACGAGTACCGCGCCGCGACCGTCGGCGCCATCGTGAACCCCGGCGCCCTGATGATCGCCGGCTGGAGCCTCAGGGATGCGCTGGCGGCCTACGATCCCCCGTGGATCGAGGTGCACCTGTCGAACGTCTGGGCCCGGGAACGGTTCCGGCACGAATCCGTTCTCGCACCGCTCGCCTCCGGCGTCGTCGTCGGCCTCGGCGCTTTCGGCTACCGACTGGCCGCGCAGGCGCTCGTGCGGCTGTGCGAGGCCGGCGCCGGGCAGCCGTGACCCTCCGGGCCGTCACGAGGGCGTCGTGCACCTGCCACCACACCGGGAGCGGACAGTGATGACTGCCGAACGGGCCGCGGCCGGCTTCCCGCCGCCGGACGCCCGGCACCCCCACCATGGACGACCGGGGACTGGGACAGCGCACGCCGCCGCAGCCTCCCCGCACCGCCGATGATGCACCTGGGGCTGCCAGGGACCGGCCCGGCCCCGCTGCCGCTCGCGGCCGCGGTCTCCCGGCCCACGGCGCAACAGCCCGAATGGCCGGATCCGGCCGGTGTGCGGGCCGTCCGCGAGGCGCTGCGCACGGCGCCGCCGCTGGTCCTGCCCGCCGAGGCCGACCGCCTCACGGCCCGGCTCGCGGAAGTGGCGCGCGGTGCGGCCTTCCTGCTCCAGGGCGGGGACTGCGCCGAGACCTTCACCGGCAACACCGAATCGCATCTGCGCGGGAACCTCGACCTCCTGGCCCATATGGCCGCCGTGCTCGCCCGCGCGGGCGGCCTGCCGGTGGTCCGGCTGGCCCGGATGGCCGGACAGTACGCCAAGCCCCGCTCCGCCGCGGTGGACGCCCACGGGCTGCCCGTCTACCGCGGTGACATGGTCAACGGCCGCGCCGCGACCTCGGCGGAACGGGCGCCCGACCCGCACCGGATGCTCCGGGCCCATGCCGCCTCGGCGGTCGCGATGAACTTCGTGCGGGCCTGGACGGGCGGCGAAGTCTTCACCGGCCACGAGGCGCTGGTGCTTGACTACGAGTGCGCGCTGCTGCGGCCGGGTCCGCCCGGCGACCGCCGGCCCTACAGCGGCTCGGCGCACTACCTGTGGATCGGCGAGCGGACGCGCCGGCTCGACGGCGCCCACATCGGGTTCGCCGAACTGCTGGCCAACCCCGTCGGTGTGAAGCTGGGTCCCACCACCACCCCGGAGGAAGCCGTCGAGTACGTACGGCGGCTGGACCCGGACGGAGTCCCGGGCCGGCTGACACTGGTGAGCCGGATGGGACACCGGCGGGTTCGCGACGTGCTGCCGCCCATCGTCGAGAAGGTGACCGCGCTCGGACACCAGGTCGTCTGGCAGTGCGACCCCATGCACGGCAACACCTTCGTCGCGTCGACCGGTCACAAGACCCGACGCGTCGAGCACATCGTCGACGAACTCGCCGGGTACTTCGAGGTGCACCGGCGGCTCGGCACCCGGCCCGGCGGCGTCCATCTGGAGCTGACCGGGGACGACGTCACCGAGTGCCTCGGCGCGGGCGTCGGCGAGGCGGACCTGCCGGACCGTTACGAGACCGCCTGCGACCCCCGGCTGAACGCCCGTCAGGCGATGGCGGTGACCACGCTCCTGGCGGAACTGATGCGTCGGGCACCAGGCGTTGGCGGAGCGGCCTGCCACTGCCATGGGCGTCCTGACAGGATGTCCGCATGGAGCTTGGACTGATCAGCCTCGCCGACCTCACCCCGGATCCGGCGACCGGTGACGTCGCGCCCGCCGGCAGGCGGATCGCCGACATCGTGCGCGCCGCCGTACTCGCCGACGAGGCGGGACTGGACGTCTTCGCCGTCGGCGAGCACCACCATCCGAACTACGCGGTGTCCTCGCCCGCCGTCGTGCTCGCCGCGATCGCCCAGGCCACCACGCGCATCAAGCTCACGAGCGCGACGACGCTGATCGGGGTCCTCGACCCGGTACGGGTGTACGAGGACTTCGCCACCGTGGACCTGATCTCCGGCGGCCGCACCGAGATCACCGTGGGCCGCGGCGCGTTCCCTGAGCCGTTCGAGCTGTTCGGGTACGAGTTCGACGACTACGACGCCCTCTTCACCGACCACTTCGAGCTGCTGCGCAAGATCACCGCCCAGCCCTGGGTCAGCTGGTCGGGTCGCCACCGCGCGCCGCTCACCAGCGCCGGGGTGGTGCCTCGGGCCAACCGCTACCCGCTGCCCGTCTGGGTCGGCGTCGGCGGAAACCGGGGGAGCGCCAAGCGGGCCGGGTCGCTCGGTGTGCCCATCCTCGTCGGCGCCACCGGCGGTGCGCTCTCGCGCTTCGTCGAGACGTTCGCCGTGTACCGGGCGGCGGCGGAACAGGCGGGGCACGATCCGGCGGAGCTGCCGGTGGCCACCGCGAACTATCTCCATGTCGCGAACACCCCCGCCGAGGTGGACCGCTTCCACGCCCACTGGGCCGCGTACGCCGCCCACCACTCCCGGGGCCGGCTCCAGGGCCAGCGCGAGATGTTCGACCTGCAGCGGGGCGAGGACGGCGCGCTGCTGCTCGGCAGCCCGCAACAGATCGTGGACCGGATCGGGCGGCAGTACGAGCTGTTCGGCCACGACCGGCTGCTCGCCCAGATCGACCTCGGCGGGATGCCCTTCGCGAGGGTTGCCGAGATCATCGAGATCCTCGGCGCCGAAGTGCTCCCCGCCGTACGCAAGATGAACCGCTGACCGACCCGACGACCACCGACCCGGCTGAGGCCGGCCGGGCTCGGACCGCCCCAACCTCTGGCACCTGCGGATGAAACGGCCCGCGCCAGGTGAAAGGCGGGAAGGTCGCAGGCTGCGATCAACGCCGGAGCCGGAGCCGGAGCCGGAGCCGGAGCCGGAGCCGGAGCCGGAGCCGGAGCCGGAGCCGGAGCCCGGGCCGCGGCGCTCGCGTCAGCCACGGGCGGATTCGGCTCGGCGCTGCCCGACGCCGACGAATCCGCCTGCACACCTCCGGCGGCACAGGTCGAGGACATGGGCCGCCGGACGATGGTGGTGCGGTGCGGTGCGGCGCGGTGCGACCGGACCGGCGGAGCGCCGGCCGACGCCGCGAACTGGCCGGTCCGCGCCCGCCTCGGCGACCGTCGGCCCTGCTCACCCTCGTCCCCGTGGCCGGCCCCGGGCAGTTGCACGCGCCCTGCCCGGAACAGTGGACCGGACACGACCGCGTACCGCTGCGTGCGGTCTCCTGGCCCGCCGGGGCGTCCTCGACTCGTGACCGAGAACGGTGGCGGCCAAGACATCGCTGTCGTGGACGACGCGGTCGCGGCAGCCGAGAACGCCACCGTCCCCACCGCGCTCAAGAGCCTCACCCGGACTCCGGCGCTCGCACTGGCACCGTCGGACAGCACGGCCTGTCTCCTCACCGCGCCCCTCCTCGTCGACCGACTCGGCACCCGGGCGGGCCGGTTCCCACCGCCGCGGAGTTCTCCGCCCGGACGCTCACCGGGACCGCGGGCCGACGCTCTCACCGGCCAAGTGCCGCCTGCCGGCACCGCTGACAGCCGTCGACCGTGACCGCACGGTGGTCCTGCCGGGCTACCAGCCCGAGGGATGTGGGCCCTGTCGGCCGGAACCTACGGTGGTCGGGATCAGGGCGCAGGCCGATGTACCCCGCCGGAAGATCCCTGCACACCCGGCCCGGGCATGCCGACACGCCATGCCCGGACGTGCCCGTTGACCACCGAGTCGCATTGGAGAACGGACGTGCAAGGCCATGATCACTACGTGCGCCAGATCCTCACCAAGCTGAGCGCCGAGCCCGATGGCATCCCGCTCGTTCACCGGGACACGCCGACCACCGCCCGCGAGCTGGCGGACTCCGTCATCCACGCGGCGGCCCGGATGCGCGAGCACGGCGTCGGCCCCGGCGGAACGGTGGCCGTACTGACGAACCCGAACACGCCCGCGACCCTGATCCTGCGCTACGCGGCGAACCTGGTGGGCGCCACCGCGGTGCACATCCGCGGTGTCAGCGCGATCGACCCCTCCGACCAGCTCTCCGCCGAGGCGCAGCTCGGCATCCTCGTGGACGTCGAGCCCACCCTGCTCGCCGTCGACCAGGACAACATCGCGCGGGCACGGGACCTCAGCGCTTTCCTGCCCAAGCGGCCACCGGTCGCGGTGCTCGGCGGCGGTGACGACCTCCCGGCCGCGCTCGACCTGTCGGCCCCCGGTGACTTCGACCTCGCCACCGCCGAGCAGGGCACGATCGCCGTCGTGACCTACACCAGCGGCTCCACGGGCAAGCCCAAGGGCGTCAGCTGGCCCTACGCGGTCAAGAACGAGATGATCGCGACGTCCGCGGCCCGCGGCGGCCGCGGACGCTGCCTGGTCACGGCGCCGCTCACCCACTCGAGCGGCTCCACCGCGGACGACACGATCGTCGCCGGCGGCACCGTCGTACTGCACCCCGGCTTCGACGCCGCCGAGGTGCTGCGCGCCGTCCCCCGCCACGGGATCACCCGCCTCGTGCTCGGCACTCCGCAGGTGTACACGCTGGCCGAACACCCCGATATCGCGAACACCGACCTGACGGGCTTGCGCGAGCTGTTCTACACCGGCAGTCCCGCCGCACCCGAGCGGCTCGCCCACGCGGTGAAGGCGCTCGGCCCCGTCCTCTTCCAGGTCTACGGCACCAGCGAGACCGGAATGATCAGCCTGCTGACACCTCAGGACCACCTGGCCCCGGAGCTGCGCGCCACCGTGGGCCGTCCGCTGGAGGCCGACCGGGTGAGCGTCCGGTCCGTCGCCGACGGCCGGGAACTGCCCGTCGGCGAGTCCGGCGAGGTGTGCGTCCGTGGCCGGTGGCAGATGGCCGGCTACTGGAACGAACCCGAACTGACGGCGCGTGTGCTGCGGGACGGCTGGGTGCACACCGGGGACATCGGACACCTGGACGAGGCGGGCCTGCTGCATCTGCACGGCCGCATCGCGGACGTCATCAAGGTCAAGGGCATCAAGGTTCACCCGAGCGCGGTCGAGCGGGTGCTCCTGGATCACCCGGGCGTGGCGACCGCCGCGGTCTTCGGCGTCGAGGACGAGCAGCGCGTCGAGCGGATCTGCGCCGCCGTGGTGCCGCGCGACGGTGTGACCCTGGACCGCGCGGTGCTGGCACGGCACGTCGCCGACGCGCTGTCGGCGAACCATGTGCCCGCCGAGATCGAACTGCGGGAGACGCTGCCGCTGGTGGGTCCCGGCAAGCCGGACCGAGTGCGGCTGCGCACCGAGGTCCTGGCACGGGCCGCGCGGGCCGAGGGGACGGCGTGACATGGGGCGAGCGACACTCCCCGCTCCCCTGGTCACGCTGGTCGACGTCGATGGTTCCCCGGACAGCAGCGCCCAGCGGCAGGCGGCCGCCGAACCGGCCCTGCGCCACCCGCGTCCGTGGACGGCGCCGGACGCGGAACTGCCCCGGCGCGACATCGGCCCTGGCACCGCGGACGAGCCCCCGCGCGACACCGGACCGGACCGGCTCGTCATCAGCGTGATCCAGCGAGCCCGCCTCGCCGGTCCCGCCGTCCCGCCCGAGGAGATCGTCGACTGCCCGACGGTTCGCGCGCTCGCGGCGGTCGCCACCCCCGCGCAGGGTGGCGGCCGATGACGTCACTGCCCCTGGCCTCCCCCGACGAACTCGACGAACTGGACTTCGCCGACCCCCGGTTGCACGCCGAGCGCGACCTGACCGAGGTGTGGCGCCGGCTGCGGTCCGAGCGTCCCTTCCACCGCCAGTCGGCGCGCGGTTCGCAGCCGGCGTTCTGGGTGATCACCCGGTACGCCGACGCGGTGGAGGTCTACCGCAGCCGGGAGTTCACCACCGCCCACGGCAACGGCCTGCCCACCCTGCTCACCGGAGGGGACGCGGCCGCGGGGACGATGCTCGCGGTGACCGACGGACTGCGCCACCAGCGGATCCGCGCGATCCTGACGAGGGCGTTCTCCCCCCGGGTACTCGCCGCCATCCAGGAGGGCGTCCGCCGCACGGCGGACGAGGTCGTGGCAGCGGCCGTCGCCAAGGGCGAAGCCGACTTCGTCCGGGACGTCTCCGCGAACATTCCGCTCGGCGCGGTCTTCGACCTGCTCGCCGTGCCGCGGGGAGACCGGCAGTACCTGCTGGGCCTCACCGCGCAGACATGGCGTTCCGGGCACGCCGACACCCCGCCGGAGGACTCCTGGACCACCGAGAGCGAGATCCTGCTCTATCTCGCCGACCTGGCACGGACCCGGCGCGGCGGTGACGGCGACGACGCGATGAGTCTGCTCGCCAACTGCCGCATCGACGGGGAGCCGCTCAGCGACGCCGAGCTGATGGCCAACTGCCACGGCCTGATGACCGGCGGGGACGAGACCGGCCGGCACGCCGTCTCCGGCGGCCTGCTGGCACTGATCGAGAACCCGGATCAGTGGGACGCGCTCAAGAGCGGCGCCCTGGACCTCCGGACGGCCGCCGACGAGGTTCTGCGCTGGACCGCGCCCTCGCTGCACGGCGGCCGGACGGCCACCGCCGACGTCGAGGTGAACGGAGAGCCCATCCGGGCGGGCGAGATCGTCAGCGCCTGGATCGCCTCGGCCAACCGGGACGGCGACGTCTTCCCGGACCCCGACCGCTTCGACCTCACCCGCACACCGAACCGGCACCTTGCCTTCGCCACCGGCGCGCACCACTGCCTCGGGCACATCCTTGCCCGGGCCGGGATCGAGGCCGTACTGGACAGCCTGCGCCGGATGGTGTCCGGCGTGCGGCAGACCGCGCCGGAGACCTGGATCCACTCCAGCATCCTGCACGGCATGAACACCCTGCCCGTCACGCTCGAAGCCGATCCGGCGGGCCTGCCCCCATGACAGAGGAACACGGCGTGTCCCCTGTGCCCGAAGACGGAGACGAAGACGCGGACTCGCAGGCCGGGTCCGGACCCGCCGCCCGCACCGCCCGTCTCCGCCCCGTCGACCAGAACTGGCCTGATCCGTGGCCGGCTTCGCTCACCGCGACCGGCGACCGGACCCAGCAGAACGGAACACATTCGTGATCAACACATCGTTGCCCATCGTCCCGCAGGACAGCACCGACCAGCGGGAGATCTTCGCCACCGCTCTGGTCCGCCAGGCGCCGCTGCCCGAGCGGCTGAACACCGTTCTGCTGGAGATGGAGAAGGTCGCGAGGGACGAGGGCATCCCCGTCATCGGACGGCTCGAAGGCGCGATCGTCCGCACGCTCACCGCGCTGCGCGGCGACACCGTGACGCGGGTGCTCGACCTCGGCACCGCGATCGGCTACTCGGCGCTGTGGCTGGCGTACGCGCTGCCCGAGGGCGGCAAGGTCACCAGCATCGAACTCGACCCCGAACGGGCGGCACGTGCCGCGGACTTCATCGACCGCGCGGGCATGGCCGACCGCATCGAGATCCTCGTCGGTGACGCCTTCGAGCTGATCCCGGAACTCGGCACCTACGATCTGATCTTCCAGGACATCATGAAGCACCGGTACTTCGGCAGCGACCCCTCGCTCGCCACCGAGCTGCTGAAGCTGTCGAAGGCGCACCTTGAGGTGAACGGCTTCCTCATGATCGACAACGCCTTCTGCGGGGGCGGCGTCGTCGCCGGGGAGACGGCCGAACACTCCAACGAGCTGGTCGGCGTCCGGAACATGAACACGGCGCTCGCCGACGACCCCGACTTCGACGGCGTGATCCTGCCGGTGCGCGACGGTCTCTGGGTCGCGCGGCGCACGGCCTGAGGACCGGGCGGCAGACCAACGGCGCCGACGAGGGGAGCACCATGACGACCGGGCAGGACATCGAGGAGCTGGTGCGGTTCGTACTGGCGCCGGGCACGAGCGACGACCCGTTCGCCCACTACCGCCGGCTCCGCGAACTCGCCGACGTACACCGCAGCGAACGGACCGGTACGACACTCGTGTCGCGGTACGCGGACTGCCGGCAGGTCCTGGCCGACCAGGAGACCTTCCGGGTCGTCGACACCGACTGGATGGCGGACAACATCCCCGGATGGCGGCCGTCGCGCAGTCAGGAGCAGTTCCTGTCGTCGCTGTTCTTCCGCAACCCGCCGGACCACACCAGGCTGCGGCGGCAGCTGTCGCGGGGGTTCACCGCACGCCGGCTGCAGGTGCTGCGCCCGGTGGTGGAGAAGGAGGTGCTGAACGCGCTCGACCGGCTCGCCGCCGTCCCGTCCGGCCACGTCGCCGACTTCCAGGAGCTCGTCTCCGTTCCGCTGAGCCTGGCGGTGCTCGGCGGCCTGCTGGGAATCCCCGTGCGTGAGCACCCCCGCTGCTGGAGGCTGCTGCACGAAGCGGTCCCGGCACCCGACCCCACCGCCGACGAGGCGGCCAGGGCGGCCATGGGCCGGCGGGCGGACGAGGCCGCGGCCGAACTCGGCGCGCTCTTCGCCGAGTTGATCGCCCGTAAGCGCACCGAGCCCGGTGACGACCTCATCAGCGCCTGCCTGGTGGAACAGGCGGGCGACCCCGAGCAGCTGACCGACCGCGAGCTGGCGCTCGCGGTGCTCCCGGTCTTCGGGGCCGGCGTGACGACCCTGAGCGACACCCTCGGCAACATCATGCACACCCTGCTGACCAACCCCGGCCAGCTGGAGCGGCTGTCCGCCGACCCGGCGCGGGCCGAACGGGCGGCCGCCGAGGCGTTCCGGCACAGCGGCGGCTACCACATCACCCGCCGCTACGCGACGCGCGACACCGAGATCCGCGGGGTGCCGGTCGCCGCGGGATCAATCGTGGTGCTCCTGCTGGCCGGGGCGAACCGCGACCCTGAGGTGTTCGCCCGGCCGGAGGAACTGGACATCGAGCGCCCCGAGACCGCGTCACTGGCGTTCGGCACCGGAATCCACCACTGCCTCGGCGCGGCGCTGGCGAAAATGCTGGTCGAAACCGTGTGCGGGGCGCTGCACCGGGGGCCGGCGCTGCGTCCCGCCGGGGCACCCCGATGGCGGCCGTCCCTGCTGTTCTTCGGACCGGTGCACCTGCCGGTCACGGTCATGGCGGGCCCCCGCACGGCACGGCCGGCGCAGTAGCCTCCGGGGCGGCGTTCCTCACGGCCCC